>DAIPYU010000028.1:0-39739 GCA_036782635.1 Nodosilinea sp. CTOTU7353 | reverse complement strand
AGCACCTCCGTTCTGAAGGGACAAGTTCTGAAGGGACAAGTTCTGAAGGGACAAGCTCTGAATGGCCGAACTGGGGGCCGAAGTCGCTGGTCGAAGAGCGCGATGCCTGCGGCGTGGGCTTTTTGGCGGATCGCCAGAATCGCCCCAGCCACAGTCTAGTGACCAAGGCCCTAGCGGCCCTCGACTGCATGGAGCACCGGGGCGGCTGCTGCGCCGACCAAGACTCTGGGGATGGTGCCGGGGTGATGACGGCGATTCCATGGGCGGTATTAGACCGCTGGGCCGGGGAGCAGGGGCAGGGGGCACTGGAGCGTGATCGCACAGGTGTCGCCATGCTGTTTCTGCCCAACCAGGCCGAGGCGGCCGCGCTGGTGCGCGACACCTTCAACCGGGTGATCGCTGAGGAGGGGCTGACCGTGGTGGGGTGGCGCATCGTCCCGGTGCGCCCTGAGGTGCTGGGGCCGTTGGCCAAGCAGTTTCAGCCGCGCATTGAGCAGGTGGTGATCGCGTCGGCCACCGCCAACGATGAATCTCTGGAGCGGAGCCTGTACCTGGTGCGTCGCCAGGTGCTGCACCTGATAGCCAAAATTGTGGCCAACCCCGGTGGCCTAGCGGATGCTGTAGTGGCCGGGCTAAAAGAGTTCTATGTGTGCTCCTGCTCCTGCCGCACCATCGTCTATAAGGGTATGGTGCGGTCGGCGGTGCTGGCGGCTTTCTACGAAGACCTGCGCGACCCCGACTACGTCAGCGCTTTTGCGGTGTACCATCGACGCTTTAGCACCAACACCATGCCCAAGTGGCCCCTGGCCCACCCCATGCGGCTGCTCGGGCACAACGGCGAAATCAACACCCTGGTGGGCAACATCAACTGGATGATGGCCCGCCAGGCGGATCTCTACCACCCGATCTGGGGCGATCGCTTCGAGCTGCTCAAACCCATCGTCAACGCTGAGAACAGCGACTCTGCCAACCTCGACAACGTGATGGAGCTGCTGGTGCGATCGGGGCGATCGCCCCAGGAGGCGCTGATGATGATGGTGCCTGAGGCCTACAACAACCAGCCGGAGCTGGACGCCTATCCTGAAATCACCGACTTCTACGAGTACTACAGCGGCATGCAAGAGCCCTGGGATGGCCCGGCGCTGATCGTGTTTAGCGATGGCACCCAGGTGGGGGCAACTCTAGACCGCAACGGCCTGCGGCCGGCCCGCTACGTGGTCACCAAAGACGACCTGCTGATGGTGTCGTCGGAGGCCGGGGTGCTGGACGTGGCGCCGGGCGACATTCTAGAGAAAGGTCGCCTTGGCCCCGGCCAGATGATTGCGGTCGATCTGCACAGCCACGAAATTCTCAAGAACTGGGCGATTAAGCAGCGGGTGGCCACGCGCCAACCCTACGGTCAGTGGCTCAAAGAAAACCGCAATGAGTTGCGGCCTCAGCTGTTTAGCGAGGCGTCGATTTACGCCTCTGGCGACCTACTGCGCCAGCAGAGCGCCTTTGGCTACACCGCCGAAGACGTCGACATGATCATTCAGGACATGGCGGCCCAGGGCAAGGAACCCACCTTCTGCATGGGCGACGACACTCCCCACGCGGTGCTGTCTGACAAGCCCCACCTGCTCTACGACTATTTCAAGCAGCGCTTTGCCCAGGTGACCAACCCCGCCATTGACCCGCTGCGGGAGCGGCTGGTGATGTCGCTCACCACCCAGCTGGGTGCCCAGGGCAACCTGCTGGATGAGCAGCCCGAGTACGCTCGCCTGCTGCATTTAGAAAGCCCGGTGATCAACGAGGTGGAGCTGGAGCAGATCCACAGCTCGGGCTTTGCCACGGCTACGCTGTCTACGCTGTACTCCATCGTGGATGGCCCGGTGGGGCTGGAGAAGACGGTGGCGGCGCTGTGCGATTGCGCCGATGAGGCGGTCAAGGCGGGCAAAACCATTCTGGTGCTGAGCGATCGCGTCGATGCCCAGGGCAATACCGCCCCCCTCACGGCTGAGACCAGTTACATTCCGCCGCTGCTGGCGGTGGGCGCGGTGCACCACCACCTGATTCGCAACGGGCTGCGCATGCGCGCCTCGCTGGTGGTAGACACGGCCCAGTGCTGGAGCACCCACCACTTTGCCTGCCTGATCGGCTACGGCGCTAGCGCTGTGTGCCCCTATATGGCCCTGGAGTCGGTGCGCCACTGGTGGGCCGACAACCGCACCCAAAAGCTGATGGAAACGGGCAAGCTGCCGGTGACGACCCTCAACGGTGCCCAGGACAACTACCGCAAGGCGGTGGACGCCGGGCTGCTTAAAATTCTCTCGAAGATGGGGATCTCGCTCGTCACCAGCTACCGGGGGGCGCAGATCTTTGAGGCGATTGGCATTGGCCCCGATCTGCTCGATCTGGCCTTTCGGGGCACCACCTCTCGCCTGGGAGGCATCTCGCTGGTGGAGCTGGCCCAGGAGACGATCCGCTTCCACCAGCGGGCATTCCCTGAGCTGACGGCCAAGCGCCTGCAAAATATGGGCTTTGTGCAGTCGCGGCCCAGCGGCGAGTACCACATGAACAACCCCGCCATGAGCAAACTGCTGCACAAGGCGGTGGCGGAGCGCCGGTACGATCACTACGAGCTGTACCGCGCTCAGCTCGAAAATCGCCCCATCACCGCCCTGCGGGATTTGCTCGATTTTGAGAGCGATCGCCCCCCCATCCCCCTCGACCAGGTGGAGTCGGTGGAGTCGATCATGCGCCGCTTCTGCACCGGGGGCATGTCCCTGGGGGCGCTGTCGCGGGAGGCCCACGAGGTGCTGGCGGTGGCGATGAACCGCATCGGCGGCAAGTCCAACTCTGGGGAAGGGGGCGAAGACCCGACCCGCTTTAAGGTGCTGACGGACGTCGATGCCGAGGGCAACTCCCCCACCTTTCCTCACCTGCGGGGGTTGAAGAACGGCGACACCGTCAGCTCGGCCATTAAACAGGTGGCCTCCGGGCGGTTTGGGGTAACGCCTGAATACCTGATGCACGCCAGCCAGATCGAAATCAAGCTGGCCCAGGGGGCTAAGCCCGGTGAGGGGGGCCAACTGCCCGGCAAGAAGGTCAGCCCCTACATCGCCATGCTGCGCCGTTCGAAGCCAGGGGTAGCGCTGATTTCGCCGCCGCCCCACCACGACATCTACTCGATTGAAGACCTGGCCCAGCTGATCTTTGACCTGCACCAGATCAACCCCAAGGCCGGAGTGTCGGTGAAGCTGGTGTCTGAAGTGGGCATTGGCACCATTGCGGCCGGGGTGGCCAAGGCCAACGCCGACGTGATTCAGGTGTCGGGCCACGACGGCGGTACCGGCGCCTCGCCCCTGAGCTCGATCAAGCACGCCGGGGTGCCCTGGGAACTGGGCCTGACCGAAGTGCAAAAGGTGCTGATGGAAAACGAGCTGCGCGATCGCGTCACTCTGCGGGTCGACGGCGGCCTCAAAACTGGCTGGGACGTGGTCATGGGTGCCCTGATGGGGGCCGAGGAGTTTGGCTTTGGCTCCATCGCCATGATTGCCGAGGGCTGCATCATGGCCCGGGTCTGCCACACCAACAACTGCCCCGTGGGCGTCGCCACCCAAAAAGAAGAGCTGCGCCAGCGGTTTACCGGCGTGCCCGAAAACGTGGTGAACTTCTTCTACTACATCGCTGAAGAGGTGCGATCGCTGCTGGCTCGCCTGGGCTACACCTCGCTGATCGACATCGTTGGCCGGGCAGACCTGCTCAAGCCTCGGGCGGGGGCGACCCTGGCTAAGACCAGCCATCTGGATCTAACCACCCTGATGAATCTACCCGATGGGCGGGGTGATCGCAGCTGGCTCAAGCATGAGGCCGTCCACAGCAACGGCCCCGTGCTCGACGACGAGATGCTGGCCGATGGCGATATTCAAACCGCCATTCAAACCCAGGGCGCGGTGGCTAAGACCTATACCGTGGTCAATACCAACCGCACGGTCGGGGCCAGGGTGGCAGGGGCGATCGCCGAAAAGTACGGCAACTCAGGCTTTGAAGGGCAGCTTAACCTCAACTTTGAAGGCACCGCTGGCCAGAGCTTTGGGGCCTTTAACCTACCCGGCATGACCCTCACCCTGGTGGGCGAGTCAAACGACTACGTCGGCAAGGGCATGCACGGCGGCGAAATTGTCGTCAAGCCCCCCGCAGATATTACCTACGACCCCTCCACCAATGTGATTGTGGGCAACACCTGCCTGTACGGCGCCACGGGCGGCACCCTCTACGCCCTGGGCACCGCCGGGGAGCGCTTCGCCGTGCGCAATTCTAAGGGTCAGGCGGTAATTGAGGGCGCGGGCGACCACTGCTGTGAGTACATGACCGGCGGCGTGGTGGTGGTGCTGGGAACCGTGGGTCGCAACGTGGGGGCCGGTATGACCGGTGGTCTAGGCTACTTCCTCGACGAAGACGGGCGTTTCCCCGTGCGGGTCAACCCCGAAATCGTCAAGGTGCAGCGGGTGATTACCCCGGCTGGGGAAGCTCAGATCAAGGCGCTGGTCGAGGCCCATCTGGCCCACACCGGCAGCCCCAAGGCCGAGAAAATTCTCGCCAACTGGGGTGAATATCTGCCCAAGTTTTGGCAGGTGGTGCCCCCCTCTGAGGCCGATACCCCCGAGGCAAATCCCGACGGCATCGCTGAGAAGGTGTTGAGCTCTAGCCAATCCTAGGAGTCAGGGGGTTAGGGGTTAAGAGATTCCCTCTACCCCTAACTCCCCAACCCTACGGCGGTAGCCCTGTGTGTTAAAGTAAACCTCTGGTTAATGGCCTATCGTGAACTGCGAACGCCATTGCGGGCAGAGTGTCTATTGGGGTGAGTGCGTCTGCTGCTGCAGAGCTGCCGTCAGAGAGCGCTTTCCTTAGTTAGGGTATTCCCTTTTTTCCAACTGCCAATCTTCGTTTGCTGATCACATCTGCCCTGTTGTTTGAGGTTATTTAATGTCTAAGCGTCGCAATCCTAAGAAAGAAAAAGCCCTGCGAAATCAGGCCTACGCCCGCAAGTTCCGCAAGAAGCGGACGGGTAACCAGCGCTTCTTCCGCCGCAACAACACCGGCGCTACCGATGACGACAGCAACGAAGAGAATAAAGAGAGCAGCGACTACTCCAACAGCAACAACGCCTAGCATAGCCCGAGCGTTCAAGTTGTAGAAGTCTAGCTACTCTAAAGCTTGGGCGATCAGCTTAGCGGCCTGCCTACCAGAGGCGATCGCCCCCTCTGCATTTCCCCCCTCGCACCAGTCGCCACAGCCCACCAAATTCGGTAGGGCTGAAGAACTTAGCGCGGGGGAATTTAACGGTTTGCTAACAAACCCATAGCGCCAGCGATGGACTTGCATCCACTCTGGGATCTTTAGCCACGGATCCAGGTTCTCCGCTGCGGACTCCAGCAAGTCTTTACCAACTTGCTCTAGGTCAAAGCGATCAATATTGCTGGCAGCAAACGCTGCGCTGCTGTGCACGACAACCACCGGTTCTTTAGAGTCGGTGCGTTTGCTGCTGTCTAGGGCTACCCAGCGCAGGGTGGGGTGACTGTCGCCCGTTACCAGCCAACCGCCCGGAGCGTCTTGAGCAGAAAGACGGGTGGATTGATGGGGGCTGTAGCCCGCGATCGCGGTGATCACTGCCTCAAATTCTACGGTCTCAAGCTGCTGCTGCATCTCTCTTAGCCCCCCATGGTGCTGAGCGGCGGCATCGATCAGGGCCGCCGCCTGGGGAGCAGGGATCGCGATCACCACGGCCCTAGCTTCAATGAGGTTGGGTTGAGCCGACTCAGATGCGTCCTGGCTGCCTACGCTTAGTGATTCCCCGGCAACACGCCAGCCCTGGGGTATCGGCGTCAGGGTTGTGGCCCGCCAGTGGCGGGCTATGGTAAGCCCTGGGGCCAGAGCCTTGGCAACCGCACTGATGCCCTGAGGCGCGACATAGAGCGTGCCTGGGTTCGTTGACGTTAACGAACCCTCAGCCGCTAGGCTAAAGGTCTCTGGCCGCCAGGGTTGCAAAACTCCATCCGCCAACAGCGCCGCTATGGGGCTGAGGGAGGCGTTGTTAAATGGCTCTAGATAGCGACAGCCGTGGTCGATGGCAGTGGTGCCCAAAGGATGATTCAGACGACGAGTGGCCAAGCGCCCCCCCAGCCCGCGAGACTTGTCGACTACCAGCACCCGATAGCCTGACCGATGCAGCTGTCGAGCTGCCGTGAGTCCGCTCAGCCCGGCCCCAATCACCACCACATCTTCCATACCCGTTGCCCCCCCAAGATAGGATGTTGACCTGTAGCCGTTGCCCAACATCCTATCTTGGGGAATTGTGTAAAAATGTAAGACAGTTTTTAAAATGGTGATGCCCAGTGGATGAGCTGCGGTCTGCCCTGGAGCTAGCAACAGACGAAGAACTTCAGGCCCTGACAGAGATGCTGTTTCGGCCCCGGTTTAACCCGCTAGATTATTTGCAAAATGCTGACCCGCTGGTGGTGCAGAGCGGCTCTCGGCAGCAGTGGCTTGACCGTCTAGAGCAGCGCTTTCGGTTTTTGGCGGCCGATGGGCTGACGGTGATCAACGGCCAGAGCCAGCAGGTCACCTACCGCCAGGCGCTGATTCAGGTATGTCGCTACCTGAAGCTGCCCTACGCCGTCGCCTGGTCTACCGATGACCTAGAGGCGGAGGTCTTTCTGCACCTGCTGCGCAGTAACTTGAAGAAATTGCCCCCGGCGGAGCGCGATCGCCTTCAGCAATCCCTCACCCAGTCTCTGGCTGGTTCAGCCCAGTTCGAGGCTCTGCCCCCGACCCTCCAGGCCAATCCCCTGGTGCTGCTGGCCAAAGGCAGTGGCGTGGTGGCGGTGAGTGCCGTGCTGCGGCCCTGGCTGCTGCAACAAATTGCTCGGCAGATGGCGTTTCAGATCGCCCGCTACGAGGTGGCCCGCCAGGCAATGGTCAAAGGCGGGGGCACGGTGGTGGCTCAAATTCACCAGCGGTTTGCCCTGCGGATGGCCTCTCGGGGGGTAGCGGCCAGTGCCGCCCGCTACGGCGCCACCAAGGCGGTTTTCTCGGTGCTGGGGCCAGCGCTGTGGGGTTGGTTTTTGGCCGATCTGGGCTGGCGAGCGGTGGCCACCAACCACAGCCGGGTGATTCCGGTGGTGTTCACCCTGGCTCAGATTCGCCTGACCCGGTCGGCCGAAGCTTGGGAACTGGCCCCAGGGTAAGGCTGCTGTGGCCCGTACCCGATCGCCGATTGTTCTGCCCGTGGGATGTTATGCCTGACGCCAACCCCAGACCCAAAACCCACTATGACCAACTGAGGGTGAAGCCCACCGCTAGCCCCCAGCAAATTCGGCGCGCCTTTCGCGATCTGAGCAAGCTCTACCACCCCGACACCACAGACTTGCCTGCCCCCGAGGCCACCGAGAAATTTCAGCAGCTGAACGATGCCTACGCCATTCTCAGCAGCCCTGATCGCCGCTGGACCTACGATCAGCAGGTGGGCTACTCTCGCATCTCGGTGATGCAGCCGCTAGAATCCCTCAGCCGCCCGGCTCCCCCCCAGCGGCGCGAGCCTGCCAACATGTACCTCGACCCCACCGATCGCCCCCTGTCTGCGGGGGAAATTTTTGCCCTGTTTATTTTGGGGCTGACCTTTGTGGCTTGCCTGGCCTTGGTGGTTACGGTCAGCCTCACCCGCGGTGAATACGCCGTAGGTTCACAGCTTGCCCCAGAGTATGCTGAAGGGGCGATCGCTCCAGCTCCGACTCCAGATCTTACGGCCCCAGATTTTACGGCCCCAGCCCTAGAGCCTGATTTCCCCAAGATCCTGCGGGATACCCCGTCCCCAGCGGCACCGGATCTGCCGCCGCGCCCTGCCCCTCGCACCTCCGCTGCCACCACCTGGCTTTAGGAATTTATCAACCTGATCCAAGTCCATCCGTGGGGTTCTGTGTGGGGAAATCCCCAGATTCCGGCCTGAACTTGGCACCGCAACTGTTCTACTCCTCTCCTAACGCTTACAACTCCTATGGCCCTTCCCTCTGCGACTACGCCCCTCTATAACCATCCCCTGCCCGACATCGAAGCCTGGCTGTCGCACCAGGGCTGCACCCAAGACAGCGATGAGTTGCAGTGCTGGCGCATTGTGCAGCCTCGTTGGGAGGCTGAAATTGTGCTGGAGGCCGACTGCATTGTGGTGCGCTACATCAATGCTGGTGCCGATGGCAAAGACGTGCAGCGCGTCTTTAAATACTCCCTCAGCCGCCAAGATTTAGAAGAGGCAATCTTCTCCGGCCCCTAGAGCATCGGTACAGTATGGCTAAAAACCCGGTTTCTTCGTCGCTGCTCTAACGACAGGACTAGCCTTTTGGCCCAGAAACCGGGTTTCTGTACCGGTGTTCTAGAGCCACGCGCTGGTGCAAGCACCGGTGGGCCAATAATGGATGGCCAAGCAGAATTGCGCTGCCAAAAATTACCCTACCAAACATAAACCCTAGGAACATTGGCTCTTGACCAAATATCCTAGGGTTTGTGGGTTTTATGCGGATGAAAGGACTTGAACCTTCACGTCCGAAGACACTAGAACCTAAATCTAGCGCGTCTACCAATTCCGCCACATCCGCGTTCAGCCATTAAGCATAGCAAAGAACGGCAGGAAGTGGCTATGCCGAGACAGATTGGTTGAGCTGGGCTACCAGAGTAGTGGGGATATTGGTCGGACGGTAGTCGAGGTCGGTGGCCTGCCAGCGCCGATACACGCTCTCGTGCAGCAGCGCGTCTTTTGGAATCGTGCGCGGCTCAGACCCTAGCTTAAACAGGAAAGAACTCTGGGCAAAGGAACCGACATCTTTGGTGGGCTGGGGTTTAATGGCGTACAAGTCTTTGGGGCGAGCCCCTTCGGGGCTGTCGCTGACCCTGCTAAAGTCAAACTCCAGGCCCAGCTTCAGATTGTTTTGCACCTGCTCCATCATCCACAGCAGCGCCCCGTCTGCCAGGGCGGTAGAGACTTTGTTGCCGCCGCCCACAGCACCATGATCGCCGGGGAACCAAACCTGGTGAAGGGTTTGCCCCTGCTTGATGTTCTCCTTACTCTGCTCCATGGGGGTGTAGTCGAACACCGTGCGGTTTTCGTCGATGGCCACCGCGTGCAGGGCGTGCTCGATGATGTTGCTGAGCTGGCAGTCGTGGAACTCGTACTTGCGGTTCAGCCACCGGCTGAGCAGGGGTAGGGTGCGGGGTACGCCCAGGGAGCCGACGGTATCCCAGCAGCCCAGCAGCTTGACCTTGGCGGGGCGAATGTTGGGGCTGAGGGCGGCCATGGCCTTTGTTTTACGGTCGAGTTCGCGTTTGCTCAGCTCGTCTTTGCTGAGGCCTCGGGCGTCCCGGTAGCGGCCTTTGCTGCGGTAGATATCGTAGGCGGCTTTGACCTTGGCGGTCTCTTCCTTGGGCAGCAGCCCCCCGGCGATGCGCATTAGCCCCGCCAGGCTGCGGACGGTGTAGGCTCCGCGGCTAAAGCCGAAGAGATAAATCTCGTCGCCCTCTTCGTAGTCTAGGCAGAGTAGCTCGTAGGCCAGGCAAATGTCTTCGTCTATGCCCCAGCCAAAGGCCCCGCCGCCAATGCGGTCTAGCCACCGGTTGCCGGAGCCAATGCCGGGGCGATACTCGGGCACCTGGGGCAGGCTGGTGCCGTCAGTAGTGCGCTTGATGGCCCGCTCGATTTTGGCGACGTTGGTGGGGAAGGTGCGATCGCGGTCTTGCCAAGTGCCGTCGTAGCAGATCGCAATGCGTTTCATGGCGGTTCTCCGGTGAGGGGTGACGACGCAGTGATGGAGTAGTCAGCAGCTAAGAGGCCCCTGAACCAGTCTCCTTAACCCAGGCAGGAGGAGACCCAGGCATTGCCTAAACTGCCCCTAAAATATGCCATAAACCCCTTTATTGCCCTAATTTGCAACGAAAGATGAACCGCCGCGCCCCAAGATGTTGCTCCAAGACGTCGCTCCAAAATGTCGCTGCAAGATATCACGGAGTATTCCCGTACCCTGCGCCATAGGTCGGCCACCTGTTCCCAACACCTGAAACCTGAAACCCAACACCTGAGACCTGAAACCTAACACCTGAAACCCAACACCTGAAACCCTCAGTAACGGTTATCTTATGTCTGCCGACCAGTGCTCGACTCCAACGACTTGGTTTAGGCTGGGTTTAGGTTAGCTACCCGGGCGATCGCCCCAAGGACTTCTATGAGCTTACTAGGCAATATCATCTGGCTGATCTTCGGCGGATTTCTCACCGGGTTGGGCTACATAGTGGGCGGGCTGGTGCTGTGCCTGACCATCATCGGCATTCCCTTTGGTCTCCAGGCGATCAAACTGGGCGTGGCGACGATGGCCCCCTTTGGCCGCAAGCTGGTGGAAGACGACAACCCCAACAGCACCCTCAAGCTGGTGATGAATGTCGCTTGGCTCTTTTTCTTTGGCTGGGAAATTGCCCTAGCCCATCTTTTTCACGCCGTGATTTTAGCCATTACAATTATTGGCCTGCCATTTGCCAAGCAGCATATCAAGCTGCTTCCCCTGGCGCTCTTTCCCTTTGGCCGTCGCTTTGAGCAGCTTTAGTCGCCGCCAGGAGCGGGTTTTTGCTGTCCGGAATATTTCAAAAAAACCACCAAAAAATTACCCTGTGAAGCTAGAAATAAGCCCGGCAGTTCCGGCCCGGTGCTAGCTGCATCCCTTGAAGCTGCGGCGGTGCTGGGGGGTTGGCCCCAGGGTTTGCAGGGCCAGCCGGTGAGCGGCGCTGCCGTAGCCCTTGTTACGGGCTAGGTGGTAGCCGGGGTAGCGGCGATCAAGGCGCACAATCAGGCGATCGCGCCACACCTTGGCCAAAATGCTGGCGGCGGCAATCTCGGTATGGATGCGATCGCCCTGCACCACCGTCCGCTGGGGTATGTCTAGACTGGCGATGGGCTGATTGCCGTCGATCAGGCAGAGGTCGGGGGCGATCGCCAGCCGACGTACCGCTCGGTGCATAGCCAGCAGGCTGGCGTGCAAGATGTTGAGCCGCGCAATGTCGTACACTGTCCCCAGACCCAGGGCATAGTCGGTAGCCAGGGTTTGAATGGGACTGACCAGGCTTTCGCGGCGGGAGGCGCTCAGACGTTTGCTGTCGGTGACGCCCATGGCCTCAAGCTGCTGGCAGGCCTGGGGCGACAGCACTACCGCTGCCGCCACCACCGGGCCAAACAGGCAGCCACGTCCCACCTCATCTACCCCCGCAGTTCTCGCGGCCAGACTAGCGTCAGAGCTGAGCAAATGCAGCTCTGGGCTATTCGTCGCCGTCGTCATTGGCGGAGGAGCGACGGCGACGGCGACGGCGGGTAGTTATGGTCTCAGCCTCCGCTTCAGCAGCGGGCTCAGCAGTGGACTCCGCTAGCTCGGCGATGGTTGGGGTTGACTGCACCGGTGTTGGCACCGCAACAGCCTCTGGTGCGGCTGCGGCTTCCTGTTCGGCCTCTTGGGCTTTGGCGCGGGCCGCGCGGGTGCGCACGGTGCGGCTGACCTTGGGAGCCTCGTCCGTCTCGGCAACGGCGATCGCCGCTGCCGCCGCCACCTCAGGCGGTGCTTCTGCGGGGGTGACCGAAATAATCTCTGGTGGAGCCTGCCCAGGCAAAACCACCAATACCACCGCATTGCGGGGGTCAGATACCTCTTGGGTAGACAACACCATGGGGGAGATGCCCATCATGGCGTAGATGCGCTGCTCGTCAGCGGTCATTTCTACCGTGATGGTCTGGGGCTGCGTCGATGACTTGCGCCCCCGCGACCCATCACTCTGGGACTCGCTGCGGCTTGCGGCCCGTCCCCGCCCTCGGGGCTGATCGTCTTCGGCCTTACTGGCCAGCACGGGAAGGGTAGACTCGATCAATTCTTTGGTTTCGGGGGCCTCTAGCCCGCTGTCTCTGGCAACCGGAGCCTCTTTGCCGTTGCTGCGCGCGGGTAGGGGGTCGCGGCGGCGGCGGCGGCGATTGTTGCCGCGACCCGATTTGTCCTGGTAGCTGGGATGGTTCATCAAATCCAACTCTTGCAGGTCGGGGCGACTGTCTAGACCATCGCCATCGGCCAGGGGAGGAGCCAGCTGGGGAGCCGCACTGCCGCTAGAAATGATGGTGCGGGGGGCATCGCTGCCGCTCTCTATAGGGGCATCGCCGGGCAGGTGTACCAGCTGACCCAGGCCGCCGCAGGTGGGGCAGGGGCGACCAAACAGCTCGTAGATATTTTGGCCCTGGCGTTTGCGGGTCAGCTCCACCAGCCCCAGCTCAGACAGCTGCGAAATTT
Source organism: Nodosilinea sp. CTOTU7353 (assembly GCA_036782635.1). Lineage (GTDB taxonomy): Bacteria > Cyanobacteriota > Cyanobacteriia > Phormidesmidales > Phormidesmidaceae > Nodosilinea. Next base: position 27,401 of record DAIPYU010000028.1, on the reverse strand, counting down.
GGGGCCTGGCTTTGTCGGAGCGCAGTGCCTTGGTGAAATGCTCAAGCACCTGGAGCTTGTCGCGCCGCGTATCCATGTCGATGAAGTCGACTACGATCACCCCGGCAATGTTGCGCAGCCGCAGCTGGCGAGCAATTTCGAGGGCGGCTTCGCAGTTGGTCCACAGCACGGTTTCGCGGGCGGTGGCGGAGCGGGTAAAGGAGCCAGAGTTGACGTCAACCACCGTCAGCGCCTCGGTGCGCTCAATGATGATGTAGCCGCCGGAGGGCAGGTCTACCCTGGGTTTGAGGGCTTCACGAATGGCGGCGTTGACCCGGAAGTATTCGAGAATAGGGGTGCGATCGCGGTGGTGGTCAATCAACACCCCGGCGGGCACCTGGCCATCGCTCCAGTTGGACAGATGCTGCTTGACCCGCTTCATGCCGGTGGCCGAGTCAGTGACAATGCGGTTGACATCGGCATTGTAGGCGTCGCGCAGCACCCGCTGAATGAAGTCGTCGTCGCGGTTGAGCAGGGCGGGGGCGCGGGTGTTCATCGCCTGCTGCTGAATGCTTTCCCACTGCTTTTGCAGGGTTTCGAGGTCTTCGATGATGGCATTTTCGCTGATGCCCTCAGCCTCGGTGCGCACCAGCAGGCCCATGCCCGCGGGCTTGATTAAGATGGCCAGAGCCCGCAGACGGTTGCGATCTCCCTCGCTGCGAATCCGGCGAGACAGGTTGACCCCCCGGCCCGAGGGCATCAGCACCAGGTAGCGACCCGGCAGGCTGACATTGCCCGTCAGCCTTGGCCCCTTGTTGCCGGTGGGCTCTTTCATGATCTGCACCAGCACCTTCTGCTGGGGTACCACCAATTCGGTGATCGATCCGGCGCTGCGCTTGAGCTTCAGGGGGCCAAGATCAGTGACGTGCATAAAGCCGTTGCGCTCGCTGTCGCCAATATTGACGAAGGCCGCATCAATGCCGGGCAGCACGTTTTCGACCGTGCCTAAATAAATGTCGCTAACCTGGTGGCTACCGGTGGCCACAATTAGCTCTTGAATCTGATCTTCAGAAAAAACCGCCGCGATCCGATTCTGCTCAGCAATAACAATCTGCTTCGGCATCCAAGTTCCTCATACGACGCTCACCAGGGCGAATAAAAATCTGCTTTTCCTACCCTGGGCGATGTGGCCATTCACCGGCCACGTCAGCACTCGGGCTGTCGGAAAACTCGTTTGCAAAGGCCTTGCAATAGAACCTACCGCGACATCGCGATCAGCTCTTGCTTCCTAAGGGCATGCACAAATTACCTAACTCGCCGGGCGACTCTGGGAATTCTTGTTCGTATTGGATCTCGTTTGCGCTAGATCTGCTTGGGATAAACCGCACAAGCTGAACAAAAATTCTGACAGAAGCCTTAGCGCTAAGGATGTGTAGCTGCTTAAGACACTTGCTATGCACCTTTGCTCAGGTACATCAGCTCCTGCTGACAGCATTATAGCGTCAAGCCGGAGCAGCAGCATGATATTGCGTATCTTTCTACCACAGGAGAGCCAAAATCGCACCCGTAATGGCGGGTTTTATAGTCTGGGTTCGCCTACATCTAGCAAAACTAGCAAAAAAAGAGAAGAGACTGCGATCGCAATCTCCTCTCCCTGACTACCGCCCAAAGCGGCCTTAGAACAATGCCAAACTAGCTTAGGAAGCTGAAGCCGCCGTAGCTCGGGTGCGGGTGCGGCGCTCGGGCACCGCCGCCTGAGCGACAGGCTGAGGCTGGGGCTGAGGTTCGACTTTGGGCTTAGACTCGGCCTTGGGCTTAGACTCAGTCTTGGGCTTTACCTGGGCCTTGGGCCTGGGCTCGGCCTGGGGCTGCGCCTGGATGGCACCTTCGACACCGGCCCCCTGAATCAGCAGAATCAGCATGGGGTCGCGCTTGTCTAGCTCGCGCCGCACCAGGCGGCGCAGATCTTGGTCGAGGGCGACCTTGAGGGCGTCGAGGTCAAGGGCGGCTTTACCGTTGCCGTTAGACACCACCAGCTCGGCCCCCTTGTTGGCCAGCACCTGGGAGATAATTTGCTTCACCTGGCCCTGGAAGCGCTCCTGGGAGGTCGACTGGGCCACGCCGCGAATTTGCACGGTGGGGTCGGCCACCAGCTTGCCATTGTTGCCCACGGTGGCGGCAATGGTGACCACGCCGTCTTCCGCCAGCTGCTGGCGCTCCTTAAGCACATCGCGGCCCACCACGCCCACGCGGGAGGCATCTACCAACTCGATGCCCGAGGGCACCTGGCCCGCAATGCGAATGCCGGAGGGTTGGACTTCAACAATGTCGCCATTGTTGATGATCACCATGTTCTCGGCGGGTACGCCCATGCTCTGGGCGGTCTCCGAGTGCTTCACCAGCATGCGGTGCTCACCGTGCACCGGCAGGAAGTACTTGGGCCGGGTCAGAGCCAGCATCAGCTTCTGGTCTTCTTGGGCGCCGTGGCCCGAAACGTGAATGCCTTTGTCTTTGCCGTAGACCACCTTGGCCCCACGCATCATCAGCTTGTCGATGGTGTTGACCACGGCAATGGTGTTGCCGGGGATGGGGTTGGCCGAGAAGACAATGGTGTCGCCCTGCTTGATCTTGATCTGTCGGTGAGAGTCTTCGGCGATGCGGGTCAGGGCCGCCAGCGGCTCGCCCTGGGAGCCGGTGGTGAGAATTAACACGTTCTCATCGGCGGTGTGGTTGAGAGACTTGAGCGGCAAAAACAGGCTCTCAGGGCACTTGATATAGCCCAGGTCGCGGGCGTGGGCGATCACGTTGAGCATCGAGCGGCCCACCACAAACACCTTGCGGTTGTGCTTCTGGGCCAGTTCTAGGATCATGTTGACCCGGTGCACCGACGACGAGAAGGTGGTGACGATCAGGCGCTTGTCGGCCTTGCTAAACTCGCGGTCGAGGTTGGGAAAAACCGAGCGCTCGGAGGGGGTATGGCCCGGCACCTCAGAGTTGGTGGAGTCGCTCACCAGGCACAGCACGCCCTTCTCACCGGCCTCGGCCAGCTTTTGCACGTCGAAGGTTTCGCCATCGACGGGGGTGTGATCAAACTTGAAGTCGCCCGTGTGAATCACGATGCCCACGGGGGTGTGAATGATCACCGAGCAGCTGTCGGCAATGGAGTGGGTGTTGCGAATGTATTCCACTAAAAAGGAGTTGCCCACCCGCACGGTCTCGCGGGGGCGCACGGGGCGAAGCTCGGTGCGATCGCTCATCCCGGCTTCATCCAGCTTGCCTTCGAGCAGGGCCATGGCCAGGCGCGGGCCGTAGATCACCGGAATATCAAACTGCTTGAGGTGAAAGGCAATGCCGCCGATGTGGTCTTCGTGACCGTGGGTGACAATCATGCCCTTGATCTTGTGGCGGTTTTCCCGCAGATAGGTGACATCGGGCAGCACGATATTTACCCCGTGCATACCGTCTGTGGGGAAGGCCAGCCCGGCGTCGAGCAGCATGATCTCGTCGTTAATCTCGAACACGCAGGTGTTTTTGCCAATCTCGTGGAGACCACCCAGGGGAATGATTTTTAGGGCGTTGTTGGCAGAATTGGAAGTCTTTGAAGTCATAAACAGTCTCGTCAGTAACAATGGGTTGAAAGAATTGAAAATTGAAGCTTTGGAAAAGAGTCAGTGGTGCTAGATGGCTAGATCAGGGGCGCTAATCAGGGGCGCTAAATAGCCAAGTCTTGCTGGAGAAACGGTGCAGAACTGGCGAAATAGCCCAATTGGGCACTAAAACCCCTGGCTCGGGCCGGCCGCAGCCTCACTCGTCTCTTGTAGCGGCCCTTGTAGCGGCTATGGGAACAGTAGAAGCCCAGGAAAACTCCGCAAGCTCAGCGGATTCACAGGCCGGGGCCGTAGACGATGCAGATAGATCCATAAATAACGTACACACAGTGATAAAGAACAGATGGGCTATTTAGTTTTCAGAAAACTGGAGAGAAAACTAGCGCTGTTAGAAAACTAAAATTGCTAGGCATCTAGTGCAGTTCAGCAAGTCAGCCTGAGGTAGCTTTCGCACTCCGCTGGCTAAGGCGGCGATTAGCTGGCGGGTTTTCTATCGTTTTTAGTCTGACCCTTTTGGTTTGGCCTAGACGCGCTCTGCTAAATCACCGCTGCTAGAGAGCTTTTCAAGCACCTCTGCGATCGCAGCACCGATGCTCTCATCGGCCATGCACAGGGGCGATCGCACCTTGCCTACCGGCCATCCCTGCTGGGCCAGAGCCACCTTCACAGGCACCGGATTGGTGTCAATAAACAACACTTTAAACAAAGGCAGGAGCTTTAGATGTATCTCAGTTGCCAACCGGGTTTTTCCGGCTTCGTAGGCCTGCACCATAGCCTGAATCTGAGGGCCGACCAGATGGCTGGCCACGCTAACCACCCCACAGCCACCCACGGCGAGCACCGGCAGAGTTAACGAATCATCCCCAGAGTAGATACCAAACTCAGCAGGGGTGTGATATCGCACCTGACTGGCCTGGTCTAAACTTCCACTAGCCTCCTTGATAGCTACTATATTCGATATTTTTGCCAGGCGGGCAGTGGTCTCAACCGCCAGGGCACAGCCGGTGCGTCCTGGAATGTTGTACAGCATGATGGGCAGGTCAGGCACCGCTGCCGCAATCTGGCTAAAGTGCTGGTAAAGCCCCTGTTGGGAGGGCTTGTTGTAGTAGGGCACCACCTGTAGCGACCCATCTAGCCCCAGGTCACAGGCCTGACGGGTGGCCTCAATGGCTTCAGAGGTCGAGTTAGACCCAGTGCCCGCGACTACCTTAGCACGGCCAGCCACGGCTTCGCGCACTGTCTTATACAGCTGGTATTCCTCTTGCCAGCTGAGGGTGGGCGACTCGCCCGTGGTACCGCACACCACCAACCCATCGCTGCCGTTGTTGACCAAATGGTCGGCTAGGCGCTCAGCCAAGGCGTAGTCAACGGAGCCATCTTCAGAAAATGGCGTCACCATTGCCGTTAGCACTCTGCCAAAATACGTCACCCGATTGCCTTACATCCTATAAACGTTCAATAACCCTGAGATTATACCAAGTTCATCTCTGGCGGGTCAGACCAAGGGATGATTGTGGCTCAGACAACCACCAGGAGCAGGGGAGAATTGAGGACTCAAGGCTCATTGTCTCCAGTGCCTATGTACTATACCCTGCTCAGAGCCATGCTCCAATGAGGTAGTGGGCAGTGCCACTCGAGGCTGCTTTATGAGCGACCGATTCTAATAACTTGCCCCTACCGCCTGGGGGACTAGCAGCAATTCTGCGATCTGCACCGCGTTGAGGGCTGCCCCCTTGCGAATTTGGTCGCCGCTGAGCCATAGCTCTAGGGCGTTGGGGTTAGAGATATCTTGGCGAATACGCCCCACCAGCACGTCGTCTTGGCCGCTGGCCTCCATCGGCATGGGAAAGTAGTTGCGGTTCCAATCTTCGACCACCTTGACCCCTGGAGCCTGAGACAGCAGTGCCTTGGCATCCTGGGGTGAGAAGGGTGTCTTAAACTCAATGTTAATCGCTTCAGAGTGAGCGCGCAGTACGGGAACCCTCACACAGGTGGCCGAAATCCTCAGACCCTCGGCCCCAAAGATCTTGCGGGTTTCATTCACCATTTTCATTTCTTCTTGGCAGTAGCCCTGGTCGTTGAGGGGCGAGTTGTGGGGAAATAGGTTGAAGGCCAGGGGATAGGGGAAGGCCTCGGCCACCGGTTCTTCCCCCGCTAAAATGGCGCGGGCCTGCTGTTTGACCTCTTCCATGGCGCGGGCACCCGCGCCACTGGCCGATTGATAGGTGGCCACCACCAGGCGCTCCACGGGCTGCACCTGGTGTAGCGGCCATACCGCCAGGGCCATGAGAATGGTGGTGCAGTTGGGGTTGGCGATAATGCCCTGATGCGCCTGCGCGGCTTCAGGGTTGACCTCTGGTACCACCAAAGGCACGGTTGGCTCCATGCGGTAGGCACTGGAGTTGTCGATGCACACGGCCCCCGCCGCCACGGCCTTGGGTAGCCACTCTAGGGACACCGAGCCGCCCGCCGACGCCAGCACCAGGTCAATGCCTTTAAAGGAATCTTCGCCGAGCACCTGCACGGGAATGTCTTCACCTTTAAAGGTCAGCTGGGTGCCGGCCGAGCGGGGAGAGGCCAGCAGAGTCAGGTCTTTGAGGGGAAATGATCGCTGATCGAGCAGGGCCAATAGCTCTGCCCCCACGGCCCCCGTGGCCCCCAATACCGCAACTCTCAGCCCGTTCGACACAGCGCTACCTCGCTAATGCTTAAAACATAATTTTTGATCGTCTGATCGTAACACCTTGACCTGGCTCCCCAGTGGCCCCACGCTGGGAAATGTAAGGAAAAACAAAACATTGAGCTGCCCCCCTAATTCCCCTCGTAGCCCCTACAGCTGGGCTATAGGGGGAATTCTAAAAAATGTCCCTCAGGCCGTAGCGCTAAGGAGCCATAGCAATAGAGTATGCTTATTAATTGCGCCAAAGATTCTTCACTGGTTTGGAGCGCGCGCAGTCGCCGTCTAGTTAGCAAAAGACCCCATGAAAGTTACCCAGGAAGTACTGCCCGATAGCCAGGTAGGACTAGAAATTGAAATTCCCGCCGATCTGTCTCAAAAAACCTACGATCAGGTGCTGAGCAAGATGATGCGGACGGTCAATGTGCCGGGCTTTCGCAAGGGCAAGGTGCCCCGACAGGTCTTTTTGCAGCGCGTTGGGGCGAGTCAGTTTAAAGCAGCCGTGATCGAAGAGCTGGTGCAAAACGCCGTCGACAAGGCGATCAAGCAGGAAGAGATCGATGCGATCGGTAACTACCAGCTCAAAACCTCCTTCGACGAACTGATTGGCCAGTACGAGCCGGGTCAGCCCATCACCATCAGTGCCTCTGTAGATGTGCCTCCCCGCGTCACCCTGGCGACCTACAAGGGGCTGTCAGTGCAGGCTGAAGAAATCTTGCCTGACCCCGAGCGGGTCGTCACCACCCTGAGCCAGTACCAAAATAACCTGGCCACCCTAGTGCCGATTGAAGATCGCCCCGCCCAGGCCGGCGATGTGGCGGTGATCGACTTCGTGGGCAAAGTGCAGGGCGAAGACGGCGAGTTTGACGAGTTTCAGGGTGGCTCGGGCACCGATTTTCAGGTTGAGCTTGAGGAAGGACGGTTTATCCCTGGCTTTGTTGAGGGCATTGTCGGCATGGCCCTGGATGAAGCGAAAGAGGTCGAGGTTCCCTTCCCGGACGACTATTCTCAGGCTGAGCTAGCGGGCAAGCCAGCGGTGTTTTCTATCACCCTGAAGGAAATTAAAGAGAAAGAGCTGCCCGACCTAGATGACGATTTCGCCCAAGAAATCAGCGAATTTGAAACCATTGAGGCCCTGCGCACCTCGCTGACTGAGCGCTACAAAGAAGAGGCCGACGAGAAAACCAAGGCCAACAAAGACGCGGCTTTGATCGAGGCTCTCGTGGAGCACCTGGAGGCTGAAATTCCCGATACTCTGGTGCAAAAAGAGGTGGAATTTTTGCTCACCCAGACCATCATGCAGCTGAGCCGTCAGGGCATTGACGTCAACAAAATTTTGACCCGCGAGCTGGTAGACGGCATGCGCCAGCGCGCCCGTCCCGAGGCCATAGACCGCCTGCGCCGCACCCTGGCCCTGGGCGAAGTGGCCAAGCAAGAGGGCATCAAAATTGAGGAAGAGGCGCTGCAAGAGAAAATCAAGGAGACCATGGCCGAGGTCGAAGATCCTACCCAGATCGATCCTGATCGCCTCGTCCAGGTGCTGACCGAAGAACTCCTTCAGGAAAAAATCCTGGCCTGGCTAGAGGAAAACAACACCGTTGAGCTGGTACCCGAAGGCACCCTGAAACCGGCAGAGGCTGACGATGCCGATGTGATCGAGGCTGAGGGGGCACAGGTTGACGCCGCTGAGGCAACCGTCGAGGTCGTAGCCACGGCCGCAGACGATGCCGATGAGGAGCCCGAGGTCCAGGGCAAGCAGGCAGCCGCTAAGGAAAGCTAGCATTGGCACCACCACTGATTTTAAGCAATTGATTTGGGCAACCAGCGGCTGGCTCGCCCCGTGAACCTAAGTTTTTGGGGCATAATGGCGGGTAGGCTAACCGATGGTTGCTTGTCAGTACCAGGCTTAACCAGTTCCTACCGTAGGGTTAGCGTAAAGCAATATCCTTAAACCCTTGAAATCTCGCGCAAACCCACTATGATTGCATCGAACCCTTTGAGTAGCCCGATCTTGAGCTTGAGCCACACCGACCAGGTTCGCAGCATGTTGCCCGTTGTCATAGAGCAGTCGGGCCGGGGAGAGCGCGCCTTTGACATTTACTCTCGTCTACTGCGGGAGCGGATTGTGTTTTTGGGCACGCCGGTCATGGACGAGGTGGCTGACTCGATCGTGGCCCAACTGCTCTACCTTGACGCCGAAGACCCGGAAAAAGATGTGCAGCTCTACATCAACTCTCCAGGCGGCTCGGTCACGGCAGGCATGGCGATTTACGACACCATGCAGCAGATTCGCCCCGATGTGGTGACAATATGCTTTGGTTTGGCCGCCAGTATGGGTGCGTTTTTGCTCTGTGCTGGGACCAAGGGCAAGCGCCTGTCGCTGCCCAGCTCGCGGATTATGATTCATCAACCGTTGGGGGGTGCTCAGGGGCAGGCCACCGATATTGAGATCCAGGCGCGGGAAATTCTCTACCACAAGAACCGGCTGAATGAGATTATCGCTCACCACACTGAGCAGCCCATTGAGCGCATTGAGGCTGACACCGAGCGCGACTTTTACATGTCTGCCGTCGAGGCGAAAAACTACGGAATCATTGATGACGTTGTAGAGCGGCAGTCGCTCTCGGAAGCCGTTTCTATGACTGCACTTAACTAGGGCCATTCCATGTCTAAGTACGACTCCCATCTAAAGTGCTCGTTTTGTGGCAAATCTCAGGAGCAGGTGCGCAAGCTGATTGCGGGGCCGGGGGTCTACATCTGTGACGAGTGCGTTGACCTGTGCAACGAAATCCTAGACGAGGAGCTGTTTGATTCGGGCACGGCGATCGCCCAGCCTGTGCCCCGCCGCGATGCCCCGGCAGATCGGCCCAAGACTGCTCCTGCCATTGCCCTGGGCCAAATACCCAAGCCGAGAGAAATTAAGAATTACCTAGACGACCACGTAATCGGCCAAAACGAGGCCAAGAAAGTGCTGTCGGTGGCGGTCTACAACCACTACAAGCGCCTCAGCTATCTACAGGGGATTGAGGGCGAGGCTCCCGAGGACCTAGTTGAGCTACAGAAGTCGAATATTTTGCTGATTGGCCCTACGGGCTGCGGCAAGACCCTGCTGGCTCAAACCCTGGCCCGCATTTTAGAGGTGCCCTTTGCCGTGGCCGACGCCACCACCCTCACTGAGGCAGGGTACGTAGGCGAAGATGTGGAAAACATTTTGCTGCGGCTGCTCCAGGTGGCTGACCTGGATGTGGAAGAAGCCCAGCGTGGCATTATCTATATCGATGAGATTGACAAGATTGCCCGCAAGAGCGAAAATCCTTCGATCACCCGCGATGTATCTGGGGAAGGGGTGCAGCAGGCACTGCTGAAAATGTTGGAGGGCACCGTCGCCAACGTGCCACCCCAGGGAGGGCGCAAGCACCCCTACCAAGACTGCATTCAGATTGACACCAGCAATATTCTATTTATCTGCGGCGGTGCGTTCGTTGGGCTAGAGAAGATTGTCGAGCAGCGCATCGGCAAGAAGTCTATCGGCTTTGTGCAGCCCGGCGAAGGGCAGTTTTCGCGCGAGAAGCGCACCGCCGACGTGCTGCGCAACCTAGAACCCGACGATCTGGTAAAGTTTGGTCTGATTCCTGAATTTATTGGTCGGATTCCAGCGACCTCGGTGCTGGAGCCGCTGGATGAAGAGTCGCTGATGGCGATCTTGACCGAGCCGAAGAATGCCCTGGTGAAGCAGTTCCAAAAGCTGATGCTGATGGACAACGTTCAGCTGGAGTTTAAGTCTGACGCGCTGCGGGCGATCGCTCGAGAGGCCTACCGCCGCAAGACCGGTGCCCGCGCCCTGCGCGGCATCATCGAAGAGCTGATGCTCGACATTATGTATGAGCTGCCCTCGCGCAAAGACCTGAAGCGCTGCATGATTACCCGTGAAATGGTAGAACAGCGGTCGACCGCCGACCTGCTGGTGCACCCCTCGTCGATGCCTAAGCCTGAGTCTGCCTAGCCATGGCCTACGTTCGGGTTAACGATATTGATCACTACTACGAGTGGGTGGGTGCCACCACGCCGCGCGATCCGAGTTCTACCAAACCCGTGATGGTATTTGTCCACGGTTGGGCGGGGTCGGCCCGCTACTGGCGGAGCACGGCTGAGGTGTTGAGCGATCGCTACGACTGTCTGCTCTACGACATGCGCGGCTTTGGCCGATCCATCATTGCCCCCGATCAGCAGGAAGCGGCGGCAGCGCGGGGCTATGAACTCGATACCTACGCCGATGACCTCGCGGCTCTGCTGGATGGACTGGGTTTAGGCAAGGTATCCATCAACGCCCACTCCATGGGGGCCTCGGTGGCGGTGTATTTTCTGAACCAGTATCCACAGCTGGTGGAGCAGGCGATTCTCACCTGCAACGGCATTTTTGAGTACGACAAAGCGGCCTTTGATGCGTTTTACAAGTTCGGCGGCTACGTGGTGGCCTTTCGGCCCAAGTGGCTGGGCAAACTGCCCCTAGCGCCACGCTTCTTTATGGCCCGGTTCCTCAGCCGCCCCATCCCTGCGGCGGAGAAAATTGCTTTTCTCGATGATTTCTTGAATGCTGACTACGCCACAGCCCTGGGGACTATCTTCACTTCGGTGAGCAAGAGGGCGACGGAGGTGATGCCGGTGGAGTTTGCCAAAATTGCCGTGCCGACGCTGATGGTGTCGGGGGAGTTTGACAAGATTACCCCAGCGGAGCTAGGGCGCACGGCGGCGGATTTGAACCCCAAGATCGAGTACGCCCTAGTGAAAAACACCGGGCATTTTCCCATGCTGGAAGACCCTGATACTTACCTGGACTACGTCAATGGGTTTTTGGCATAGACTACCGACGAGTAATGCATTGTTGACTTGATCTAAGCTCAAAGAGAACGCATAGCTGTAGGAGTTGCGATCGCATCGATGGCCTTAGCTTACTCAGCCCCCCAGCTTTACCAGCGACTGGGCATTCTCCCTGCCCAGCTGGTGGAATTTTGCCAGCGCTGGGGTATTGCCGAACTTGCTGTTTTTGGCTCAGTGCTACGCGATGACTTTCGAGATGATAGCGATGTGGATATGCTGCTCACCTTTGCGCCCAATGCGCGCAGGGGATTGCTCACTCTAGCCAACATGCAGCATGAGTTAGAATCCATCCTCAACCGAAAGATAGACCTGGTTAGCAAAAAGTCTATTGAGCAAAGCCACAACGCAATCCGTCGTCAAGTAATCTTGGCATCTGCGCAGGTCATCTATGGTGCGTGATCAGCAGAGGAAAACCCTTGACTCAGAGTATACGTCCACTAGCCTTTTAGCCTCATGGATATAATCCCCACCGACCAACTGCTGGCGCTTGATCGCCGCCATGTGTGGCACCCCTACGCGGCGATGCCGAATACGGGGCCGTTGTTTGCGGTGAAGTCGGCCCAGGGGGTTTACCTGGAGCTGGAGACGGGGGAACGCCTAGTCGATGGCATGTCGTCGTGGTGGACCTGCATCCATGGCTACAACCACCCTCGGCTGAATCAAGCGGCTCAGGAGCAGATAGGGCGCATGAGCCACGTCATGTTTGGCGGGCTGACCCATCAGCCCGCCGTGCAACTGGCCCACAAGCTGGTGCAGATGACGCCAGCGCCCTTGCAGCAGGTGTTTTTCTGCGACTCTGGCTCGGTGTCGGTGGAAGTGGCGATGAAGCTGGCGATCCAGTACTGGCACAACCGGGGCCAGCCGCAAAAGCAGCATTTTCTGACGATTCGCAACGGCTACCACGGCGACACCTTTGCGGCTATGGCGGTGTGCGACCCGGTGAACGGCATGCATCACCTGTTTCGTAACAGCATGGTGGAGCAGTATTTTGCCAATGCGCCCCAGATCCCCTTTGAGGGGGTGTGGGAGAACGGGGATATCGCCAGCTTTGAGGCGATTCTGGAGCGCCATCACGGGGAAATTGCCGCCGCCATTTTTGAGCCGGTGGTGCAGGGAGTAGGGGGCATGCGAATCTACAGCCCTCAGTATGTGCGGCGGGCGCGGGAGCTGTGCGACCAGTACGGCGTGCTGCTGATTTTCGACGAGATCGCCACGGGTTTTGGCCGCACGGGCAAACTCTTCGCCTGCAACTACGCTGGCATCAGCCCCGATATTCTCTGCGTTGGCAAGGCGCTGACCGGGGGCTTTATGTCGCTGGCGGCGACGCTGACCACCGACCATATCAGCGAAACCTTTGCCCAGGGGGAAGCGGGGGTGTTTATGCACGGGCCGACCTTTATGGGCAACCCGCTGGCCTGCGCGGTGGCCTTGGAGAATCTAAATCTGCTGGAAAGCTACGACTGGGCCAACCGGATATCCGCGATAGAAGCCCAGCTTAAGCAGGAGCTAGCCCCCTGCCGCGACCTGCCAGCGGTGAAAGATGTGCGAGTCTTGGGGGCGATCGGCGTGGTGGAACTGCACAAGCCGGTGGATATGGCGGCGGTGCAGCCCGAGTTTGTGGCCCAGGGGGTGTGGCTGCGTCCCTTTGGCCGGCTGGTGTATACGATGCCACCCTACATCATTGAGCCAGAGCAGCTTGGGCAGATTACCCAAGCGATTTACGGGGTGCTGAGCGAGGGGTTATAGCACTGTCAGAACATGACCCTGGGATGGTTCATCGCCGCGCGGATGCACCCTAGAGCATCGGTACAGTATCTAAATAACAGTACTCACCCTGGTACCCTAGCTCCGTCTGGGCATCATTGTCTCGCGGCTCTGCCGCTCCTTTGAGGAGGCAGAGCTGCCGACGAGCATTCCAAGCACTGGAACGAGGGGCCGCGAATACTGCACCGACGTTCTAGAGCATCGGTGCAGTATGGCTAAAAACCCGGTTTCTTCGTTGCTGGTCTAAGGACATGACTAGCCTTCTGCCCCAGAAACCGGGTTTCTGTAGCGGCGTTCTAGACCTGTTCTTCATCCCGTTAAGACTTTGACAAGTCGCCGGGTTCACCGGGATAAAAATTGTCTGAGAAAATGTCGCCCAAGCCATAGGGGCAGATCAGGGGAAAGGTCGACTCAGGCAGGTTGATCTCACCCATCGCCAGATCTCTGGCATTGGCGTAGGCTGCGGCTAGGGCCTCTTCTAGGTAGGGCTTGAGGCTGGGGTTTTCGTTGAGCAGTTGCAGGATGTAGCGCCGTTGTACCCGCAGGGTGGCCAACCAACTGCGGCTGCGCTTTTGGGGCTGAAAGTGCCACTTGAGCAGGTGCCCCAGCAATACGCTGAGCCGATTGCGAAGCTCTTGGCGCTGCTGCTTGCCCAAGGATTCGATTTCCTCGATTAAGTTAGGGAGGTCAATCTGGTGCCACTGTTGGGTACGCAGTAGGCTGGCCTGCTGCTGTATCCAGGCATAGAAATCTGTCTCGTAAAGCCCTGCTGCGGGGGGAGAAGTCTTCAAGTTTGAGCTGGCTTCAGAGAATGACATCGTGATCCAGAACCGCAATAGCCCTATTCTATACTGGCCTGCCTTAGTATAGCGATGGCCATTGCGCTGCCCCATTCTCAGGTTTGCCGCCATGTCGGTGATTTATGAAGTCGAACATGTCACCACCTACCGCTACGCCAAGCCGGTGACCTTTGGCCCCCACCGGGCAATGTTTTTGCCCAGGGGCAATTACAGTGGGCGACTGCTGGGGTATTCGTTAGAGGTAAATGTGCCTGCGAAGGTGCACTGGATCAGCGATACCCTGTCGAACAATGTGGCGGTAATTGATGTCAGGGAGTCGGCGAAAGAGCTAGCGGTGACCTGCCGGTTTCGGGGTGAGCATTTTGGCACCCAGGGCATCGATAACTTTCCCCTCGACCCCAGGGCGGAGGAGGTGCCGGTGCAGTATACCCCCGACGAGTGGACGGATTTGGCGGTGTACCTGCGGCCCCACGCCGAAGACCCCGATGGCTCGGTGGCGGCCTGGGCCAAGCGTTTTGTGGCGGGAGATATGGATCGCACCAGCGAGGTGCTGGGCCGCATCATGAACACCATTCGCGATACCTTTACCTACCGATCGCGCGAGGAAGAGGGCACCCAGCCCCCCGGCGAAACCCTGCGACTAAAGTCGGGCACCTGCCGCGACTACGCCTGGCTGATGATGGAAACCCTGCGGCGGCTGGGGATGGCCTGCCGGTTTGTGTCGGGCTATCTCTACGACTCGGCCCTGGATGGCGGCGATGTGGGCATGACCGGGTCGGGGGCGACCCACGCCTGGCTACAGGTATATTTGCCGGGGGCGGGGTGGCTGGTGTACGACCCCACCAACCGGCTGACCGAGGGGTTTGACCTGATTGCAGTGGCGATCGCCCGTCACCCTGGACAGGCGATTCCCCTAGCTGGTTCGTGGTTTGGCGATGCGGGCGACTACCTGGGTATGGAAGTGGCAGTGGCGGTGCGCAAGCTGGGGGCAACGCCGGAGTTTGAGAAATAGGGGAGAGGTTTGGGGATGGGGTGGGCGCTGGACGGTTTACGGTGCACGGTATACGGCTATAGGGTTGCGATAACTTTCTGCCCCAGAAACCGGGTTTCTGGACCGGCGTTCTAGCGACCCAGCAAATTGGGTACCTCGCCGCAGCCGCCGGGCACGGTGGCGCGGGTGGCTGTGCCGCCCCAGGCGCAAATGTAGCGGCGCTGGTCTTCGGATAGGCGGTACACGCCGCTGAAGTTGGCCCCTTCGACTACGGCTCCGGTGTTGGCTCCGGTGGTGTAGTCGGGGGAGCCGGTGCGGGTGCGGGGGGTGGCGGTGGCAACGTCGCCGTAGAAGAGCCGGGCTTCGAGCAGGTCGGCCCCGGCCAGGTTGGCCTGGTAGAGAATGGCGCGGGCAAAATTTGTGCGCACCAGGTCGGCCCGGCGCAGGTCGGCGCGGATCAGGTTGGCCTCGCTGAGGTCGGCCCAGCGCAGATCGGTGCCCGATAGGTCGCTGGCGGCCAGCATGGCCCCCACATCGATGACGCGGGTGCCGCCCACCAGGTCTTCTTCGTAGCCGCCGCGCCCGTCGAGGATGGGGCGGCCCAGGCGGTTGTCGCGGCGCAGGGGGGTGAGCAGCTTAGAGCGGGAGAGAAAGCGAATTACCTTGGCTTTGCCCCCGGCATCGACGCTGCTGAGGATGGCGGCGGTGCGGGCTTCGGCAATAATGCGCTCCTGGGGCCAGTCTTCGAGCAGGCCTTCATCGTCGAGCACTAGGTCTGAAATGCCCTGGAAGAAGGTGTCGATGGTCTGCTGCTGGGTGATGAGATTTTGCTGCTTGGTCAGGTCGCGGGAGATGACGTACTGCCGCCAGGCCACAAACAGGGCCAAAAAGGCGATAAAAATCTGCCCGATCGCCCCCATGAAATCGCCTAGGGCACCCAGAATATCCCACCGTAGGGTTAACCCCCAGGTAATGATCGCGCGATTGAGGCCGGTGATATTCATTAGCCCGATCGCCCCCACCAGCGCCCCAGGAATGGCGATCAGCAGTGATTGCTGGCGAGGCGATAGCTCGCCCAGCACCTCCTGAAAGAAGGGCCACATCAGCCGCAGGGAGACTAGGGTGGCGACCAGAGACCCGGCCAGGGTCAGCCAGAAACTGCCGGTAGCCAACCCCAGACCGATCACGGCGATCGCCACAATGGTGATCGCACTGGCGGAGGTGACGGCGGGGTCAACCAGCATGGCCTCGGCGTTGGCGGGGTCAGAGGGGTCTAGGTCAAGCCGCTGACTGGGGGCGACAGCTGGGGTTACGGGTTGATCGCCGTTGGTCTGGGGGGCTGGCTGGGCCAAGTTGCCGGTGCTGACACCGGCCCCGTTGCTGGGCATCTGGGGAGGTAAAGCAGGTTGGGGTTGGGCGGAATCTGGAGGCGGTGTCGTCATGGGGAGACCGTGAACCCTGCGGGTGGATTCGGTGATGTTTCGCGTGATGGCCGTCGCTACATTTAAGCACCTTAACCTCGGAACTATAGCCCTCTGAACTAGTTTGCCTGGGCGGCGCTAGGCGGCTCTTGCCCATCGACGGTAGACTGATGGGGATTTTGTGCCCCAGGTCGGTTCTGAATATCGTATTGAGGAGGGTAAGGGCAGCGACACTATGGCGATTACTGGGTTAATTTTGCTGGCTGCGATCGCAATTCTTGTCTGGGGCTATCGCCGCGCCCAGCCCTACGGCAGCGTGGGTATTTTGGCCTGGCTCCAGTCGGTGGTGCTGATGGGGCCGTGGCTGCTGTTTTTTGGGCTGTTTGCCCTGGGTATTTACATCAACCTGGCGGGGGTGCTGCTGCTGCTGCTGGGGTCGACGGGGCTATATATCTATCTGGGTCGACGACTGCGCGACCTAGGCCAGGACATGCTCTCTACCCAGCGTCCAGCGCCGCTGTCAACGACAGATTCTGGGGCTGAACGGGCTGAATCACCGGCTGTGCCTGAACGCCCCGACGGCCCCGACAGCCTTGATGAGCCGACCCCGGCCCCGGCTGCGGCCCCGGCTGCGGCCCCGGCTGCGGCCCCAGAGGCGATCACCATTCCCCCAGACGATCTAGCTCAGATCGAGGGTATTTTTGGCCTCGACACCTACTTTCGCACCGAGACTATTCCCTACGACCAGGGGGCAATTTTTCGCGGCAACCTGCGGGGTGAACCGGCAGAGATCCAGGCCAAGCTAGCGGAATCGTTAACGGAGCGACTGGGCGATCGCTACCGCCTCTTTTTAGTCGAAAACCTGGAGCAGCGACCCACGGTGGTGGTGCTGCCCGCCAGTGCAGACCCCGCCCAAACCACCCCGACCCAGTGGGCGCTGGCGGGGGTGCTGGCGATCGCCACAGTCTTCACCAGCCTAGAGGCCGGAGCGATCTTGCAGGGCTTTGACCTGCTCGAAGATTTCTCCCGCTGGCGGGCGGCGCTGCCCTTTCTGGTGGCGCTGCTGGTGATTCTGATCGCCCACGAAGCCGGCCACTGGGTGGCGGCCCGCCGCTACGGGGTGCGCCTCAGCCCGCCGTTTTTCATCCCCGCTTGGCAAATTGGGGCCTTTGGCAGCCTCACCCGATTTGAGTCGCTGCTGCCCAACCGCAGTGTGCTGTTTGACATTGCTCTGGCTGGCCCCGCCGCTGGGGGAATCGTGTCGTTGGCCATGCTGGTGGGCGGGCTGCTGCTGTCGCACCCCGGCAGCGCCTTTCAAATTCCGTCGGGGTTCTTTCAGGGGTCGGTGCTGATTGGTGCCCTGGCCCGAGTCACCCTGGGAGACGTTCTGCAAGCGCCCCTGGTAGACATTCACCCGCTCACCATCATGGGCTGGCTGGGGCTGGTGATTACCGCCCTCAACCTGATGCCCGCCGGGCAGCTCGACGGCGGCCGCATGGTGCAGGGCGTTTACGGGCGCAAAACCCTGGGCCGCACCACCGTATTTACCCTGATCGTGCTGGGCCTAGTCTCCCTGGCCAACCCCCTAGCGCTCTACTGGGCCGGGGTGATTTTATTGTTGCAGCGCGACCCCGAGCGCCCCTGCCTCAACGACATTTCTGAACCCAACGACGCCCGCGCCGCCCTGGGGCTACTGGCGCTGTTTTTGGCCCTGACCGTGCTGCTGCCCCTGACGCCGAGCCTGGCCGGGCGGTTGGGGATTGGCGGGTGAGTGAGTGATGTGGGTGATGTAGGTGAGTGAATGAGTGGATGAGTGAGTGATGTGGATGAGTAAGTGAAGGCTGAACACCTACCCACCTACTCACCTACCCACCTACTCCCTACGCCGCTGGCCCCACCTGAATCTCTGCCAGGCGCTGAGCGAGGTACGCCTGGGCTGTGATCGGCGGAAACTGGGACAGGCCCCCAGTGCGTTCGATCAGACTGGCTATGGGGGTGAGGTCAACTTCGGGGCGGGGGTGCACAAAAAAAGGCATCGACAGCCGGGATTGGTTGCTGTTGCGGGGATTGACTACCCGGTGGGTGGTGCTCTTAAACAGGCCGTTGGTCAGGTTTTGCAGCATGTCGCCGGTGTCGACCACAATCTGGCCGGGGGTGGTTTGAATGGGTAGCCACTGGCCCCCGTCGGTGAGAATCTCTAGCCCTGGGGCGGTAGCTTCGCAGAGCAGGGTGATCAGATTGATGTCTTCGTGGGGAGCGGCGCGCAGGCTGCCGGGGGGCGTTGCCCCGACCGGCGGATAGTGGGCTAGGCGCAGTACCGTATCTCCCCCGGTGGCCATGGCCACGAGCCAGTCGCCGGGCTGCCCCAGGTACTCGGCGCAGGCGGCGAGCAGCACCTCGGCGCAGGCAATCAGCTGCTGGTAGAGGCGGGTCATCACCGGGCGAAAGGAGGGCACCTCCTGGGGCCAGAGCGCTTCGGTATCGGTGAGGCTCTGGCGGTTGACGTGCCAAAATTCTTTGAGATCGGGCAGGGTGTGGCCCTTGGCCTGCTCGCTGCCAAAGCTCGAAAAGCCCCCCTGGCACTGGGGCAGATTGTACTGGGTTTTATCGCGATCGCCCAGGGCAAAGAACTCGCTGGCCACCTGGTAGGCCCGACGCACCACTTCGGGGGAAACCGGGTGGGGTTCCAAAATGAAGAAGCCGATCTCTTCTAGGGCCTGGCCTAGGGTAGCGATCGCCCGCTGCCGTGCCGCCGTTGTGCTCAATAGATCGGGGTAAGACACCACGGGAATGGCGGGCCGAGTCATGGGGCTTTCCTTGGGTGCATATAGATGAGCGCAATAAAACCTGGGCGCAATAAAACAAGTTGGATGGATTGTAGCAGCCTCGTCAACCGCAGATTGCCCATAGGCAAAATTAAGGATGACTGGTGGCAATTACAGCCTGGTGAGGGCAACGTACCATTCATGCAACGCGATTTATCGACCAATCTACCTGCCGGATCGACCTGTTCAACGGCCAGATTATAATGCGATAGAGTTGGGCTAACTGTTCTGCCTAGCCCCTGCTTCCGATGACTTGCTCATTCCACGGGTTGTTTCTGTGAATAGCTATTCTGACCCAGACTCGGTTCAACCTTCTGGCGTAACCCCTAGCCCGGTGCTGCGCATCGGTGATCGCCAGCTGACCCCGGCTGATGTCATGCCCCTGCTGCAGCGCTACGGCATGCTGCCGGCCCTGGTTAAAGAAATTTTGATTGACCAAGCGATCGCCGCCGTAGATCTGGCACCAGAACAGCTCACCCAGGCCCTAGAGCAATTTCTCCAGACCAACCAGGTGACCACCCCTGAGCAGCGCCAGGCGTTTTTAACCCAGCGGAGCCTCACCGAAGCCGACCTAGCGGCCCTAGCCGAGCGCGCCCACAAACTACAGCAGTACAAAACCGAGACCTGGGGGCCTAAGGTCGAGTCGCACTTTCTCCAGCGCAAGGCCAGCCTAGATCGCGTGCTCTACTCACTGATTCGCACCCGCGACGGCGGGCTGGCCCAGGAGCTTTACTTTCGCATTCAAGATGACGGTCAGCCCTTTGCCGATCTGGCCCGCCAGCACTCCGAAGGGCAGGAGGCCCAAACCGGCGGGCTGATTGGCCCGGTCGAGCTGTCGGTGCCCCACCCGGCCCTGGGCCGCATGCTCTCGATCAGCCAGCCGGGTCAGCTGTGGCCCCCCACTCGGGTCGGCGAGTGGTTTGTGGTGGTGCGCCTAGAGAAATTTTTGCCCGCCCGCCTCGATGACCCCACCCGTCAGCGTCTGGTGGACGAGCTGTTTAACACCTGGCTGGCAGAGCAGGTACAGGCGGCGCTGAGGGAAAATGCATCGCCGATAGCGAGCCGATCAGAGCGGCAACTGCGGAGCGGAGATTTTTGAAGGTTTACCGTTGAGTTTCCCCCTTCCCATCCCCCACGGCAGCGCTGCCGCCGGATAGACTAATGCCAATTCAGAGCCTCCAGCCTTTGCAAGTGAGATCTACGGGGAGATAGACGGGGAGATTTATTTCTCCGATCAAAGATTAACGTTTGCAAACTTACGGAGGTCAAATCTGCGTTTCTAGACCATCATGTCTATCGCGGAGCACCTATTACAATTTGATGCGGTTGTCCGGAAAGCCTGAGGAGGCCAGTGAATGACCCGCTACAGAAGACTTCTCTGGGGATTGGGTGCCCTGGGGGCGATCGCCATCCTAGATGGTGCCCTGGGCATAGCCCGGGGAGAAACCCTACCTCTGTCCAATGACGTCAACCGCCTGCCCGCGCAGGAGGCTCTGCCTGGCCCCGGTCGCTCAGCGGCGGCACCCCCTGAGCCGGGCCTGTCTGAGCGTTCCTCTGGGCGCTCCCCCGATGGCTACGTATTGGGGCCGGGCGATCGCATTCGCATTGACATCTTCAATATTCCCGAGTTTAGCGGCCCCGAAAATGGCGTCCACGAGGTGCTGGTCGATGGCACCCTGGCCCTACCGCTGGCGGGTACCGTGGCCGTTCAAGGGCTGACCCTGGGCGAGGCGCAAACGGCTCTTGCCAACCGCTATGCCTCCTTGCTTACCCGCCCACCCCGGCTCACCGTGACGCTGCTGTCGGCCCGCCCGGTGCGGGTGGTGGTGGCGGGGGAGGTCAACCGCCCCGGCACCTACACCATTGAGCTAGAATCTGAAACCAGCGGGGGCGGCGGCGGCGGTCGCCAGTGGCCCACCCTAACCCAGGTAATTCAAGAGGCCGGGGGTATTACCCAACAGGCCAACATTAAAGACATTCAGGTGCGCCGCCCCCAGCGCCAGGGCGATGCCATTCTCACCGCCAGTCTGTGGGACCTGATTCGCACCGGCGACATTAGCCAGGACGTGCGCCTGCGCGACGGCGACACCATTGTGATTCCCCAGGCCGTGGCGATTTCGCCCGAGGAATCGGTGACGATTTCGAGCGCCAATTTTTCGCCCGCCGAGATGTCGGTCCAGGTGGTGGGCGAAGTGGCTAGCCCCGGCGGCGTCACGCTGCCCGCCAACGCGACTCTAAATCAGGCGATTTTGGCGGCCGGTGGGTTTGAGAGCAGCCGCGCCCAAAGCTCTCGGGTGCAGCTAGTGCGCCTCAACCCCGACGGCAGCGTCGACCAGCGTACGGTCGATGTTGACCTAGCCGCCTCTGCCAACGACAGCACCAACCCGATTCTGCGGCCCAACGATGTGGTGATAGTAGATCGCAACACCGCTGCGGCGGCAGGCGATACCCTTGGACTGTTTCTGCGGCCTTTCACGACGCTGACAACGGTGCTGCGTTTTTTAGGGTTTTAGCTCCTCGCGCTGCTGTTTTTCTGGCCTCACCTGGCCCCCAAAAACGATCCAACGCAAATCTCATGGGCCTAATCTGGGCCAGATTTTGGATTTTGGGCTATAAGTTTACCAACTCTTGGGAGTATCTCCCTGGATCCTATGTATTCTCCCCCCTCTTCCCCATCCCCCACAACCAACGGCAATGGCAACGGCCATCGCCCCGCTAAACCTGACCTGGTGCCCCTCATGGCCCCGCCTTCCCTGGTCGAACCGGGGGATGGCGTTGACTTCAGCCAGCTGTTGGGCGTACTCAAACGCCGGGTCGGGGTATTTCTGGGGGTGGCAGCCCTGTCCTTTGGGGGGTTGACCTTTTGGTACCTGAGCCGCCCGCCGGTCTACAGCGGTAACGCCAGTCTGCTAGTGGAGCCAGTCACCTCCGTTACCCCGCCTGGGCTAGAGGCTATCACCGGGTTGTCGAACACGTCTCGGCTTGATTACACCAGCCAAATTCGGGTGCTGCGCGGCCCGGCGGTGCTGAATCCGATTTTGGCCAACATTCAGCAGCGCTACCCCGATATCACCTACAGCGCTCTGCTCAGCCGCCTGTCGATTTTGCAGGACGGCGATTCTAAGGTGCTGCGAATTACCTACAACGATGCCGACCCAGAGGTGGTGGCCTTTGTGCTCAGCCAGGTGGTGGAAGGATTTGTCGGCTACAGCGTGCAGGACCGCCAGGGCGATCTGCGCCGGGGGCTGACGTTTCTAGACGAGCAGCTGCAGGAGAAATGGCAAGAAGTCGCGGCGATTGAGAATGATCTCAGCGATTTCCAGAAGCGCTATGACCTGGTCAACGTCAACGCCACGGGCGAAAGCGTCACCCAGCGGCTCAACCAAATGCTGGCCGAGCAGGAGCAGCTGCGGGTAGACCTCACCGCCAGGGGGCAGCTGTACGACAACCTGCGCCAGCAGGTGGGTTTTGACCCCGATACCGCCATTCGGGTGACCAACCTCAACGAGTCGCCCACCTACCAGGCGCTGCTGGGAGACCTGCGCCAGATAGAGCAGACCATTGCCGCTGAGTCAGCCCGGTTTCAGGCCGATACCCCGATGATTGAGGCTCTCACCGACCAGCGCCAGCAGCTGCTGCCGTTACTTGATGCCGAGGCCCAGCGACTGGTGGGGTCGGCGGTGGAGGCCGATACCCTGGGCTACCAGGGCACCGTGAGCCGAGGGTTAATGCAGCAGCTGGTGGATACGGCTAACCAGGTTCAGGTGCTGCAAACTCAGGATCAGGCGATTGGCCAGGCGGTGCAGCAGCTGAGGGCGGAGATTCAGCGGCTGGCCGATTTATCGCGCTCGTTTCAGCAGATCAGCCGTGAGCTGACCGTAGCCGAGAGCAGCCTTGACCAGCTGCTGTCTAGCCGCCAAGAGCTGCGGTTTCAGATGGCCCGGCAGGCGTCTCCCTGGGAGCTGATTTCTCCGCTAAATGCGTCGAGCGTGACGCGGACGACGAACCTGCCCCGCAATCTCTTGCTCAGCACGGTGGTGGGGCTGCTGCTGGGCGGGGTGGCGGCCCTGGTGCGCGATCGCGCCGACACCGCCTTTCACAGCGCCGATGAGCTGGTTAAGGCCACTCAGTTGCCCAACCTAGCCCTGGTGCCCAATGCCCCGGCCCTGCAAAAACAGCCGCTGCTGATGGTGCCCGACCTGACCGCCACCATGGCCGATGTGCTGACCCAAAACCAAAGCCCCGACAAGCTCTACACCTCCTTTAGCTTTGCCGAGGCGTTTTACTCCCTCGACACCAACCTGCGCATGCTGAGCTCTGACACGCCGATGCAGGTGATCGCCCTGACCTCCTCGGTGCCGGGGGAAGGCAAGTCGACCATCTGTGCCCACCTGGCGATCGCCGCCGCCAATATGGGCCGCCGAGTGCTGCTGATCGACGGCGACCTGCGCAAGCCTAGCCAGCACCTGATCTTTAGCCAGCCCAACCGCCGCGGGCTGAGTGACCTGATCACCCAGAGCATTGAAGACCCCACCGATCTAGTGCTGACCATTCCAGGCAACCCCAACCTGCACCTGCTAACGGCGGGGGCGCGCCCGCCCGCCCCTGGGCGGCTGCTGTCGTCGCGCAAAATGCAGCAAATTACCGAGCAGTATCGCCGCCACTACGACCTGGTTATTTTTGACACCCCGCCCCTGGCGGGCATGATTGACGCCAAACTCACCGCCGCCCACGCCGACGGGCTGCTGCTGGTGGTACGGCTGAATCGGTCTGAGCGTTCCGAGATTCAGCGGGTGCTGGCCGACCTGGGCAATACCGCCCAGGCCCCGCTGCTGGGGATGGTGGTCAACGGCGTACCCCAGAGCCGTCAGCGAGGCTACAGCTATTACAACTACTATAGTCGCCCCGTGGTGGCCTCGGCAGTTGACGAGAGAGGCTAGATGTACCTAGCAGCGGGGCCTAACAGCGCTGGGTGTGGACAGAGTAACGAGGACGTGAGGAGTACAACGGATGAAGCGTAAATCAAAATCATTAATTACCGGCGGGCTGCTGGGGTTGGCCGGGCTGGGGCTGCTGCCCCGGGGGGCCGAGGCCGCCACCGATCTGGCCGCCGCTGCCCCTGACCCCAGTTTGGGAGCAGCCCTGGCGGAAGACCCATCCCCAGTCATTGCCCCGGCCCCCTCGGCCCAGGCCACGCCCCCCCAGGTCGATGAGACGCAGCCCGCCTGGAGCCCGGAAGATCAGCAGTCTGCGGCGATCGCAGCGGCCGCCGCCATTCCCCCATCATCCTCAGCAGCGGCGGAGGGGGAAGCTGAGGTCGATATTGCTGTGGCAGAACCGGCGATCGCCCCTGCCGAAGACCCGGCAGCGGCACCAGAGCCGACTGGCCCGACAGCGGCTCAAGACCTTGAGGTCAACCCGATTGCGCTCCCTGCTGTGGTCAACGATGTTGCCGTTGAGGCAGACGCGGCGATCGCCCCTCCGGCAGAGCCACTGCCAGAGTTATTGCCCCAGCCTGCAGCGGCTAGACCCCTACCGCCCACGGCTGAGCTGGCCAAGCCAGAGGCGGCAGGGGCGATCGCCGTATCTCCCCGCCGCGAAACCGCGCCTCGCGCCGTAGCGCCTGCGGCGGCGATCGCCCCCAGCCCGGCCTTGACGGCTCCGGTCAATCCACCGGCCAATCTACCAGCCAATTCACCGGCCAATTCACCGGCCAATGTGGCCCCGACCATTCCCGCCGCCGCCCGCTCCACCGCCCCAGACCTGGCTACCCTGCGGGCCAGAGGCGCCGCCGTGCAGGCGTTGATGCGAGACCTGCGCGCCGCCGCTGGTTTGGACGAAAATGCTACCTTGGCGACCCCGATCCCCTCTCGCCGGGTCAGCCAGCCCGAGGCTTCGCGCCGGGGGCCACAGCTGCCCCAACTGCCGTCGGATTCCGCCCGTCGTCGCCCGCTCTCTGGGCTGGCCAGCCAGCCGACCACCTCTCCTGCCGCTCTGCCCAGTACCGCTGTGGCGACCCAGCATAGGCAAGCTGGCCTTCGTCCTGGCCCCCAACGGCCCCTACCCCTGCCCGATGTGTCGGCCAGGGCCACCGATGTCGCGCTGGCCCAGCCAGCCAGCCAGCCAGTGATGTCGCCCGCGCCCGCCGAGCCGATCATCTCACTGCCGCCCATTGCGCCCGATTCGCCCACTGCCCCCGCCACCGCCCAGGCATCCCCGGCGATAGACGCCGACCAGATTCGCGACGATCTGCAGATCGCGCCGCTCACCACTACAGCCGACCCTAGACGAACCTTTGCACCGTCGCCCAACGCCGGTATTCCCTCAGGCTTTGGGGCCAACGGGGGCGACATATTTATTAGCGCCTCGTTGAGCGGGGCCGACCGAGTGCGGCCCGAGGCCGACGGTAGCCTTTCCGCTGGCTTTGGCCTGGGCGACTCGCGGCGGGTCGTCGGCGTCGAGCTAAACTATAACCTGCTCAGCGTGCGGCGGTTTGGCGAAAATGGTGGCTTTGACGCCAAAATACACCGCCAAGTCTACAGTAACGACGAGACCGAGGTGGCCGCCGCCGTGGGTCTAAATAACTTTGCCTCCTACGGCCCCCAGGCCGGGGGCAGCCCCTCTAGCCTCTACGGGGTGGTTACCGCTGCTCACCTGCTTCAGCCAGAGCATCCGGTCAACCGCATGCCCATTACGGGCACCCTGGGTATTGGCGGCGGCAGTTTCTCCAACGAGGGCAGCGATGTCGGGGTGATCGCCGGGGTCGGTCTCCAGGTGCATCCCCAATTTTCGCTCAACACGGCCTGGAGCGGCGTAGGGCTGAATGTCGGGGCGTCGATTTTGCCCGTGCCCACCCTACCGCTGACCCTCAATCTGCTCTACGGCGATATCGGCAACAATACTCAGGCGGGTTCCGTCGCAGTGTTGAGTATTGGTTACGGTTTTAACTTTGGCCCTCGATTTTAGGGCATCCGCCGCAGCGCTATCTCAGGGCGCGATCTCAGGGCGCAATCTCGGGGCGTTATCTCAGGCTCGCGATTCATGCAGCACTATCCCCATCAAGCTCCAATTCACTTGTTAGGTAAGGAGAACGACCGTGAATAGACTGGTATCACAACTGCGGCCTACCCCCTGGCTGATCGCCGCCCTCGTGGGGGGCATGGCGATCGCCCTCCCGAGCCAAGCCGGGAAAGCGCCCACGGGCCTCAACAGCGGCGTCACCGTAGGCGGCTCTATCCTGCTGCCACTGGGTGGCTCTTCCCTGGGCGAAGAAGACTTTATTGAGTCGGCTAGCCCCAACATTACCGTCGATCCTCTGACGGGGGAGGTCACGCTCACCGCTGCGGCTCAGCAGCAGGTCAACCAGTCCGCCACCAGTCTATTGCAGGGCTTAGAGAGCAGTAGCCCAGCCCTGGCCGCGCTGCTAACGACTCCCAGCGAGATCAGCTTGATCAGCATTAGCCTGGCAGGGGCCAGCGGCGGCGGTGAGACCGAAGAGGGGGCTACGGTGGGCGAAATTGCGGCGGCGGCAGCGGCGGCGATCGCCAGCGGCGAAAGCGTCTCGCTGACCAGCAGCCAGGGCACCCTCACCATTGCCGCGCCGACTCCCGTGGCGGGGGCAAACCCCGCTGACCCCAGCGCTACCAGGGCCACTTCGGCGGTCTTTACCCCCGAGGGCGGCAACCCTGTAGTGGTGCCGCTGCAGGGTACTCAGTCCCAAATCGCCAACGCGGCTGGGTTTTTGGCCGCGGCCTTTGCCGCTGGGTTTACCCCCAGCCAGGTGGCCTCCTTTACCGACATGGCCCTGGCCGGAGCCAGCTATGTCGATCTGGTGGCCCTATTTAACGCGGCGGGCGGGCTGCTGGCCCAGAGCGGCGATGCCTCTGTGAGCACTGCTGTCAATGCCACCCAGCTTGAAGCCGCCATTCAAGCCTATAACAACATTCTCAACAGCAGCGATGCCGCCACCCTGGCGGCCCTCAACCAAAATTCAGACTTTACAGCCCTGGGGCGATCGCTCCAGCAGCTGCGGGCCGCCGTCGAACTGTAGGTGTGCCAGGTTTAGCTCAAAATCTGTAGTTTTTTAAACAGACAGAACTCCACTTCTGGCATTAGGTTTGGCTGGCTGATTTCTGGCGTCTTCATAGTAATTACACGGCCAGATCTGGAGCGAAGGAACAGGCCAATCTTAAGCTCCAGGCCAGCGTTTGCTTCAAGCTTTTGTATCCTGCACAACGGACGTTTAATCAGGCCCGCAGATCCTCAGGGGGCGACTCAAAAATCTGGCTCTTACCTCAGGCCAATATTCACAAAACGCAAGAACTTTGGTGCTTATTTCCAGGAAGTGCGCTATCCTTCCCCATAATTATTTGATGTGACTGTTAGCAAATGACTCTCTTTGGATAGACTTTTGTGGATGGGTCATCCCTTATGTTGTGGGGGCGCAACTCACTGCTCT
>DAIPYU010000027.1:0-39784 GCA_036782635.1 Nodosilinea sp. CTOTU7353 | reverse complement strand
ATTACCCCGGAGCAGGGCGAGGTGTTTAGTCTGCTGAGGCGCGATCGGCAGTTGAATTAAAAACGGAAACCCTAGAACCGACATTCCGCCCTTCCAACTGGCACATTAGATATTTAGAACGAAAGCATGAGGATCACGGCAATTTTCTCCGGCCAAATTTTCATTAACTAGCTCTAATTGAGAATTACCTTGATCTAGTTCAATTGCACTGGAAAGTGTTGAAACCCTTGAATTCAAAGGCTTGTAAGGTTAATACCTGAGTGTGACACTTCAAAGTGCGGAATGTGGGCTAGAAGGTGCGTTGATCGAAAGACGCATCTTCTAGGTCAGCCCTGGCCCAAAGATTGGGTTGGGCAGTTTCGCATCAGGGCAACGAAACCAGCTTGTATAAAGTGTTTGTCGTAGGCTAAAGCTTCTACCATGCTGTGTTCTTCCATGATGTTGAATGAGGCGCAGTCAGTCTGACTCCATTCTTTGTCTGGTCTTTGCGAGTACAGCCGAAGCGCCTCGTCAAACTGCTGGCTACTCTGCGGGATAATCGTCGTATTGGCGTGGCTGCGTAAGCTTTCGATCAGCCGGATGGCTAGTTTGCGGAAGAACTCACCGCGCTTAGAAAAGTCGTTGAGCACTTCGGTCAATACGCCTTCACTCGTGACAATGTGGACAGGCTGTAAGGATTTAGATAGATGCGTAGCCTTGGGGTGTAGGTCGTCTTGAGGATTCAACAGAGCTACCCAGTAGCCAGTATCGGCAAACACAAACCTCACGTATCGTTCCTTTATTGCTGGTAATGATCAAAGTTGCGGGCTAAGTCAGTGGGGAGTTTAGCCCATTCTTCATCTGGCACAGTTGCTGATAACTGTGCCGCTAGTTCCCAAATGGGGATGGCGCTAGGTTCATAGGTAAGGTTGGCAAGTGAGACGGTAGCTGCCCCTTTATCTGAGTTTTCGGGAGTAGATTTACCCGCAATTAAGTTCTCTAGTTTTGTGATCGCCCGTTGCTCACTGCGCCAAGCTTTGTCTCGTAGCCGGTTGGCTTTAAGGACGAGATTCCCTATTTCATCTTGGATGCTGGCCTCTGGCAATGGAATAGGAATTGAAGAAAACATTTCCTTATCGACTTCGAGAATAACGGAGCCATAAGAATTTCGCGTAATTAAGCGCTTTCCATAATCAGAGGCTAACCAAGCATAGAGATAACCTGCGTTCAAATTATCAGCAGCTAGAAAACGTGTCGCATGTTCGCTGGCTGTCCACTGGGCCATATAAGCAGGCACGATTTGAACTCGTCCAATTGTGCCAGAACGAGTGACTAAAATCATATTTTCTTCTAACTGGATTTCAGGCAAGTCTTTAGCATGTGCCCCTTTAGCTAATCGTTTTACATCAATAGGATCAATCTGAAAAACCTGTCTACTACTGAGCAGAGGAATGCCACCTTTCTCGACATAGGTGCGTTTACGGAATTTTGTAATAGGACGAATTTCTTTAGTGATTCGCAGATCGCCAACTGTTGCAATTTCTACAGGAAGTTGTTGTAATTGCTTTTCAGCAGCGCGGGCGACAGGATTGTGAAAACTGCCTTCTAATCGCCCCATGAGTTCAGAAGCTTTGATTTTTGCAATAACAGAAGCTTGGCCGATGGGGGCAATATCTTTGAGGTCGGGGAGATTCAACCGCTCATGTAGGAGGCGATCAGCTTGATCGAGGAGCTGATTAGCCTCATCCCGCAATTCACCTGCTTTACACATCAAGCGACCGAGTTCAATCTGCCGGATCGGCGACAATTGAGGAATTAGAACTCTTTCAAGGTGATGAGGCTCAATATGAGAAATCACAGAGCCATAAGTTGTGCCCGTTACTTGAGGCCGACCATAACGGCCACGCAGAAAAGCTGTAATAAAGCCTGCCATATCTGAGTCACTAGCGCGAAGTCTAATGGCATCCTGAGACAAAGCTTTGCCAGAGAAAGTATCTGACGCTAAAGCAATATTTTCAATAGTTCCTGAGCAGGAAATTAGAACATCCCATTTTTTAATGAGAAGCTTATCCAGGTTTCGAGTTATCTTTCGACTTAGATAACCTGCTATTCTAGGATTTAAGCTGATAATCTCGGAACTCGTAAAAAAAGGAACGCCATATTCCGGGCTCACGTATACTCGTCTAAACCGAAAAGCATTATGCGCTTCTTGGCAGAGTCCTTCCTCTCCGTACAGCGGCACTAGTTTCAGACCACTACTCTTCAAAGCCGTCACCGCATTATGAGCTTCAATGCTAAAAGCAGAGGCTTCTAGCCGAATCCCAGCGTTCAAAACCTCGCTGAGTTTGATGGTTGTCGAAAGCTTCTCAACCTCGTCAGGGGGTGAGCTGGGTGTGTAATCTGATTGAAAGGCGAAACTTACCATCCCAATACCACCTGCTGCTTCCACTCAATAAACTCCTTCGCCACCAGTTCAGTATCGTCATCCTCAACTTTTTGGGGCGGCAAGGGTCTGACAACCCCTTCTCCTGTGGCAGTCCGTTCAATTAAAGGAATTGAGTCTGGATTGGTCGGTACCAGTATCTCTTCTCCTTCTTCGTTACGTCTGTAAGTAGTGTTACCTCGTTTATCATGGCCAATCGCCTTGACCTGCGCCATGAAGATTTCGTAGTCGGGCATCATGCCGCGATTAATTTCATCTTCAGTTTTCTTTTGCAAAATCAGCACCGAAGTTTGAGTGCCATTGCGCGGTTGAAACGTATCAGGATGCAGATCGATAGAGGCCACAATACGACAGTGCTTGATCATCCACTGCCGTACATACATCAACCCCGGTGCGCCTAAAATTGCATCGGGCAGCACAATACCCATACGGCCACCAGGCTTGAGCAACTGCCAACACCGTTCAATGAACAAAATCTCTGGCGGTGCGGAGGTTAGCAACTGTTCAGTTGGTTCCCACCCTTGTTCTGTTTCCTTCCAAACGTGGCCCAACTTGTATTGCTTCAGAGTTTCCTCATCCTTAATTGGCAACTTAGAGCCAAAGGGCGGATTTGTTGCGATCACGTCAAAGTGTCCTAGGGAATTTTCATTTCGCAGATCGACTGAGTTAATGCCTAAGGCTTTAGCAAATTGCTCTTTAAATTCACCTTCCCATTGATGGGGATGGAGCAAAGAATCTTGCCTAAAAATATTTCCTGATCCGTCATTATTCATCACCATGTTCATCTTGGTGGCTTTGACTAAATCAGGGTTAATGTCAATACCAAAGAAATTTTCCTTAGCAGTATTTTTAACGCTCTCGTTTAGGGCATCCCGCCAGACAGCAGAATCTTCAGCAACTCTGCCCATCTGTTTTTTGACCTGTCCTTTCAAGCTTTCGATGACTTCATTCATAGCAATCACAAGAAAACCACCTGTGCCGCATGATTGATCTAGAATCCTATCTGTCACTTTAGGAGATAGCATTCTGATAGTCATTTTTTGGACGTTTCGGGGAGTGAAAAATTCGCCACGATCTCCCCTCAAGTTTGCCCCAACCAGTTCCTCATAAGCTTTTCCTTTAACATCGATATTAGTACTTAGAAAACTATATCGTTGAAGCTCACCAATAATATACGCCAGTGATCTAGGCTGTAATTTGATTGAATCGTTCGCGTCAAAAATCGCTGGATATTGACGTTTAACTGCCTCAAAAACCCTGCTTATCCTGTTGAAAACAGTCAATCGGCCATCATTTGTCTTTTTCTCTTTTGCCGTTGCATAAAACTCCAGAGGATTTGGGAAGTTTCTCTCATCGTGGATTTTGCAAAAGATAACCTTCAACAGTTCAAAGAAGGCGGGCTGTTTTTGTAGCCCATCAGTGACATAGATATGGTCATGACAGATCTTGAACGAAAACAGTAGATTGTCGCCCACTGCATTCTTCAATCCTTCACGAGTTGGGCGATCAACTTCATCAATATTTCCATCCTTAGAAGGAATGTCGTTGGGTTCCTCAAAAGCAACACCTTCCTCAGTCTTAATGCAGCGAAACACACGCTTCTGTTTGCCATTTGTCCACATGCCCCACTCAGAATTATCGCAAGCCGCCATATAAGACTTGAGCTGCCCTTCGCCATCCTTACTGGCTGAGGGCTGTACTGAGTCACGCTTGCATTCAATGATGATCCAAACATTCTCTTGTTCGTGCGGCACCCCCTCTCGGAAGATTGCCAAGTCAACCCGAACCGTCTTGCTGCCCAGCTTGATCGGGTACTCGACCTCAATCTGCTCAGGCAAGTAGCCCAGCTCTAGCACCAAGCGGCGCTCGATGTTCTGTCGCACGTACTCTTCAGGAGTATCATTGCGAACCTTCTGATCAACGAAGTCGCAGATCTTACCGTCTGGTAGTGTCGCTACAAGCTGAGCCATTTTTCCCCGCACCAAAAACCATCAAGGTTTACTCTACTTAAGGTTTTATCAGTAATCCATCTGTTCTGCCCAACCCCTTATTGTTTCGTTGGCACATTCTTTGGCGTATGAGTCGGGCAGGGAGGAAGGCTATTCATATGCCAAGCAGTTGAGTCATTGTTGATGGCTGCTCCAGATTAGAACGTTGCACCACAAAAACAACGGCAATGTGAATCGGCGCGGCACCCTCAAATAGCTCTTCCTGAACCTCAATCGAGCGCCTTATCTTAGGCTCAGAGCCATATCCACCAAAAGCTAATGCCGTTGAGCCGAGCCTCTGAATAAATACTGCAAAACATTGAAAGCGGGTGATGAGACTCGAACTCACGACATTCAGCTTGGGAAGCTGATATATTTCCTTGATATACAAGGCTTTCAGGCAAGAGTTTTCAGACCCATACCAATTCTATACCAGATTTGTGGCTAGCTAGGATGCGCACCCTGCGCTCGACTGTAGGCCAAGATAGAGAGCCTAGCGGCATAGAGCACTTCCAAACCCCAACGCCAGATTCTTTAGCAGCGAGAACAGATCTACTCAGGAGTTCGTAAGAGAGTAGATGCGCCAGCAATTATGCTGGCGCATCTACAGGTTGGCGCCCCTTTGGGGCTATGGTGATTGCCTTGCCTTTCAAGAAGTTGTCTGTCAAGGCAGACTTCAGAAGTTCATCGCCTTGCCTTCGCTTGTCTTACAGCCGCAGCGGCGCTTACTAACCCCCTGCCAAAGTAATACTGGTCGGGCGAGACGGGGTCTGGGAAATTGAAAATACCTGTGGGCCGCAACAGTTGGCTATCGAGCACGGTGCCAAAGCCAACTTGAGCTTGGAGCCGATACTGATTGGCCTCAGATTGGGTTAGCTTCAACCCGTCATAGCTGGCGGTTGTGCCCAGAACTTCGGTGACCTGAGTGCGACTTAGCCTAGGGTTGGCGGCCAGCATCAGCGCTGCAACGCCTGAGATAGCTGGGGCTGAGAACGACGTACCCTGCACTTGAACAAAGCGACCCAGTTCGTCAATTCCCATGCCCCAGGGGCTTTGGGGTAGCTCCATGCCCTGCCAAAAGCCGGGCACCCAAGTGCCGCCTGTGGTTAAGATGCCGTGCATGGCTACTTGGCTGGTGTCGCCACCGGGGGCCACAACCGTGAGTCCGCCACCGTAGCTGCTATAGGGGGTGCGATCGCCATTGATTGTCGTGGCCCCCACCGCGATCACGCCGGGGACAGCCGCCGGGAAGCTGACGCCATCTAGGCTCTCGTTACCCGCAGAGGCAATGATCACGAGATCGGGGTTGGCATCGAGAACCGCCATGATCTGGTCGGTTAGCTCGCGATCGGGCAACAACCCACCCAGGCTGAGGTTGATTACATTCGCCCCGCGATCAGCGGCGTATCCGATGGCTTCGACCAGCGATGCGATGGTGATTTCGCCCCCCAGGCCAAACACCCGCACGGGCAAAATCTGAGCCTGGGGCGCAACGCCGATAATGCCCCGCTCGGCACCGGGATTGGCAGCGACCACCCCGCTCGACCAGGTGCCGTGGAACTCGGCCATGGTGTCGCCCTGAATCCACTGGCGAATGATGTTGGCTACCTGCCGGGGCAAAAACTCAGGCCTGGCTTGTTGGATGAAGCCGGTTAGGTCGCCGTAGTGCTGGAGCAAGGCGCGATCGCTGAGCAAGAAAGTGTTCTGCAAATCTTCTCGCAGCAGATCTAGTTCTGCCGGGCTGATGCGGGTATCGGGGTCGCCCTGGATGCAGGCGTCAGCGTCGCACACCACGTCCTGGCTAGAGAAATCCCAACCGTGGATTTCGTTGGGCAGGCGGTTGGGCTGGGTATCGGGCACAGTGTAGAGGCTCTGCTGCAAGTCAGGGTGATCCCACTGAATCAGGCTGTCGATGACAGCAACCACCACGCCTTCACCCTGGGTGCCTTCCTGCCAGGCCTGGGGCACCTGCAAATCGGTGCGAACCTGGTGGGGGCCTCGAAAGGCGGTGCTATCGAGGTGCCAGTGGAGGGGAAACAGGTCAGTGGCCACGGGCCAGTCTTTGGGGCCAGACAACCGGGCTAGCCAGTCATCCACGCGGGTCGCAGCGCTTGAGGTGACGGCCATAGTGTCGAGGGATTGGGGCACGCTGCGGTAGGAGGCGGTTTGCACAAAGTTGGGGGTGGCAGACTGCACCCCGGCCACGCCGTTGAGCTGGTTGGCCAGACTCAGCACCCGCAGACCGTCGCCCTGGCGGGCGCTGACCAAGTAGCGGTTTGAGCTAAAGCGTAGGGGACGAATAATCTCTAGACCCTGGCGGTTGAGGGTGAGCTGCACCTGGCTCTGGGGGGTGCCGGGCTCAAAGCTGACAATGATTTGGTTGGGCAACAGAATGGTGTCGTCTTGGTTAGCGCGGCTAAGCACGGGCACGGTGGCTTCGATGTAGGGCTGCTGTAGCCGTTCTTCTACGGCGGCGACCAGTTCGGCTTCCAGATTGGGTAGCTCAATAACGGCGTAGCGACTGCCTAGAGGGCGTACAGAAACTTCCAGGGCGGGGACAGGTTCTAGACTACGGGTGCCGCTGGACTGACCTAGTAGGGCTTGCTGCAATTGCTGGTACGGAGTAGTGACACTGCGAGTGCCGCTGGGCTGGGGGGTGAGGGCGACGGCAATGCGATCGCGCCGCTGTACCAGTGGAATACGCTGGCCGTAAAAGGTGTAGTAGAGGTCGTCACCGCTGGGCTGGGCCAATGCTGGGGCCAGCAATGGGGAAAGCCGCAGCAGCAGGCCAGCGAGAAAAAGGCACAACAGTTTTTTCATGGAGGTTCGCTCATAGGATGGGTCTAGCCAGACCTATCTCTAGCGATGATGAGCTTATTCACTCACCGAGCCCATTCTTCGGGCATGGAGTGCCAGTTGCCCGAGAACATGAACGATGCCCAGGGTGCCATACTTTTGAGCAGGGGGTTGCCTGGCTCTACAACGGCCCAGTCTACAAGCCGTTGCCAATCAAGATGAAGGGTGCCCAGTGATAGGGGTGCTGCAACCCGACGTTTGAGACGGGTTGACTGGGCCGCGATTCCAATTCGATGGTGGCGCGGGTAGCAGCAAGGCGAGTTTCGCTATCTTCGTCGTAGAGCAAACTGAGCTGGGCCTGGCGCAGGGCTTCGGCTTTGGTCAGTTCGCCAGAAGCCAGCAGTTCGTAGAAGCGCAGCATCAGCAGGCTGGTGCTGCTGTCGTTAACCGCCCAGAGGGAAGCGATGACGGTTTTGGCCCGGCCTGTTTTGAGGAAGTAGGAGCTAATTCCGGCAATTTCGGTGCCGTCTCCGGCTGCGGCACCTAAAGCGGTCTGGCAGGCGGAGAGCACCACCATGTGCAAGTTGCCCAGGCGTCCGCTCATATCGTCAATGTCGGTCACCCGTAGTTTTTGCCCATCCCCCAGGAGAATAAACGAGTCTTCTTTACGACCGGGCACAAAGGCCGCATGGCTAGCAATGTGCAGGACGCGATGGTTCAGCACGTTATCTTTTAACTGCTCCAGGGTAAAGGCTTCATTTAGATGTATTTGACCGGGATAAATGCCGATGGTGTCGGTGGCATCGCTGAGGATAATGTTATCCAGCTCAGATTCAACTTCAGGTAGGGGGGTGAAGCCAGAGATAGGCTGGCTCATCCCCAAGCCCAGCACCTGGGACTCGTCAATGCCAGTGAGGCGGTCTTCAGTGTCGGTGAGTGCTGGGGAGATGACGGTGGAAAGGGTGTAGCGCTCAATCAAAAACTGCTCCCCATCGAACAGGGCCGCCATGGGGATGTAGCGGGTGACGCGGTCATTGACGAAAATCAGCTTTTGGATGTTGTTCCTCTGTAGTTCAGCTTCCAGGGGGGCTACAATTCAACCGTAGAGTCGCTGGCTGGTAGTCTGTAGCTCGGCCAGATTTCTCCCAGATGTCAGTAACTCGCCAAAGCGCTGCACAGTTCTGGCTAATTCCCCCTGGGAAACCTCGACCTGGACGGTACCAACGGCACTGCCAGCAGCCCACAGCAGCCACAGTTTGTCTTCGGTGATGAAGGGATAAATCAGCACCGAGTCGGGGTTAGCGGCCAGTAAACCTTGAGCCGCTCCACTGAGGTTGTCGGGATCTTGGAACAGTGGGTCGTCATAGCGGTTGTCCCGCACGGTGGCTTCAAAGGCTCTCACCTGCTGGTTATAGGCCTGGATCAGCTGATCCTGCTGATCCAATAGACTACCGAGCTGATCGCAGTTAGTCTGCTGGCATTCATAAAGTCTCTGGCCAAAGGCGATCAGGCTGGAGTGAGCCTCAATGACAGGTTCTTCTAAGTTGGTATAAGCCAGTTCGCTACCTGTCCAGGTGGCACGGGTAGCATGGGTAAACTCCCGCAGTTCTTCCAGTTTTAACAGGTCGAGCACCTGCTGGGCTTCAGGAATACGTCCCTGTTCCAGCAGCAGGTCGGCCAGGTCGCGATAGGTGTCAGCAACACTGTCGGTGTAGGACTGCTGTAAATCGTTGGACAGTCCCTGCAAATTGCCACGAATCCCCTCCCGCAAGTTGACGGCTTGCTTGTAAAACACGATGGCCAGCTCAGGCTGAGTTGCTTGCAACACTTGTCCCAGGTTAGCCAGGGTCTCCGCTTCCTTGGCCAGCTCCCCGGTTTCCTGATGAATCGCCATCGCCTGCTGCAAAATTTCCACGGCTTTCGAGACGTCTCCCCGGCTGCCGTAGGCCAGGCCCAGATGGGTCAGAGTATTGCCTTCGTCAAAGCGAACTCCGATCTGGCGCTGGGTTTTCAGGGCTTGCTCCAGCAGCTCAATTGCGTCATCAAATCGCCCCTGCAGCTGGTAAAGTCGGCCAATTGAGACCAGGCCCCGACCTTCGTTGGCAATATCCCCCATGTCCTGGGCCAATTGCAGGGACTGCTGCAGATGCTCCAGGGCCAGGTCATACTGGCTTTGATACTGATAAATGCTGCCCAGCCCGCTCAGGGCAGCCATCTCCGTACTCTTCTTGCCCATGGCACGGCTGATCTGGAGGGACTGTTGATAGTAGGTCAGGGCTTGGTCGTACTGGCCTAACTGAACATGGATTCGCCCTAAGCCTGCCAGGGCAGAAAATTGGTTAGGGCCACCCCCCAACTCCTGTTTAATGTCAGCAGCTTGCTGTTGCACCTCCAGGGCTTTGGCGTAGTCTGCCTGGGCTGCATAGAGAGCGGCCATGTTGCCCAGGGCAGAGGCTTCGGCAGTGCGATCGCCCGTGGTTCTGGTAATGTCTAAAGCTTGATAGATATACTCCAGAGCTTTTTCCAGTTGGCCCTGATCTCGATAAAGCAGGGCAATGTTATTCAAATTTGTGTTAACCGCTTCACCCAATTGCTGACGAATGTTCGACGAAGTTTGATACAGCTCTAATGCCTCGTCCAGCTTACCCTGTGCTTGATAAACACCCCCGATGTGAGCTAGCAGGGTTGCTTCTGTGGAGGGATCGCCAATATCCTGGGCAATCGATAGGCCTGCTTGAAATAGTTCCAGCGCCTCAGGATAGCGCCCCTGCTGTTCGTAAACATGGCCCAAGTTGTTCAAAGCCAGTGCTTCTTGGGAGCGGCTATTAATGTCTCTGGCAGTCTGCAAAGATTGCTGATAGACATCGATTGCTTTGGTGTACTCACCAATACTGGCGTAAACCGTTCCCAGATTGTTTAAGGCTATCATTTCGCTGTGGTGATCGCGAATGCCTCGATAAAATTCCAGCACCTGCTGATGGGCTTTGATGGCTTCGGAATAACGACCCAGTCCGTGGTAGACCAGCGCCAGATTGTTCAGGGTGTCTGAGTTGCGTTGCTGGAAAATGCTTAGGCAGTTTTGCTGCCCCCGTACTCCCAGGCTGGCTGTACTTTCACCGCACAGGTGTTCAACCGCTCCTAGGCCCTCGGCTTGCAACTGCCGAATCGCCGATTGATCAAGCTCCCAGACTTGTTGTAACGGTTCCAGGGCCTGCAAATATTTACCCTGAGCAATATAGATTGTACCAATGTTGTTAAAAACTATATTTCCTATGCTGGGGTTGTCCAATTCCTGCGCCAGCAAACCGGCCTGCTGGTAGTACTCTAACGCCACATCATACTGTCGAGCATCATCACGAATGCCGCCAATTACCAGCAGCAACAATAGTTCCAGGTCTTGATCCTGGGAAAGCTGATTGCGGGCAATTGTCAGAGCCTGCTGACTTGCTGCCAACGCCTCCTCATATTGATTCAGTTTTTGGTATCTTTGAGCAACTTGCATCAGTTGTCGTGCTTGAAAATCAAAATATCCAAGTCGTTCTGCGATGGCCACACTGGCTTGATGGGCCTGAATAGAATCTGTAGATTGAGCAGCATTGGAATAGGCTATTCCTAGGTTAGTTAGAGCCACCATCTTACGTTCTAAAAACGCTGTTTCTATCAAACGCTCTCGATAGGTTTCCAAGACATCTAACGTTTGTTGAAAGGCCGCCACCTCTTCTGGATAGTTGTTCTGGTAGCCATAGGTCCAGGCTCTATTTAAGTAGCTGCCAATAATGCCCTCGATTGCATTCTGCTCTTGCTGGATATCTTCCAGTTCTAATGCAATGGTTCGGGCTGCTTGAAACAGTTCAATACTCTGTTGATAGACCCGTCGGCTTTCCTCATAGGCTTCGGTATCCCGTAAAGCATCTCCCCGCTGCATAAGAGCATGACCCAGGCCAAACAGAGCAATCACTTCCTGGAGGCGGCTGGAAATTTGCTGGGCAACGGTCAGCCCCTGTCGATAGGCGGCTTCAGCCTCAGCCGTTTCCTTCTGGAAAGAATAGACTTGCCCCATACTAATCAGCACATCGGTCTCGTACCAGCGGTTCTCTCCTGAGCGATACAGCTCTAGCGCCTGCTGATAGGCCGCCAGCGCCTGGGGATATTGCTCGAGATTCCGATGGGCATGACCCAGCCAGCGCAAACTGTGAGCTTGCTGGTCGTAAGCTTCCGCTTGCTCGAAGGCGGTGGCCGCCTGCTGATAGGCTCCTACGGCCTGTGCGTCCTGGTCTTGTTCGGTATAAAGCCTGCCGATTCTGAAGGACGCGGAACCTATCTCCAAGGGCTGATCCAGCCCCTGGTACAACAACAAGGCCTGCTGATAGGCTGCCAGGGCCAAAGCCTCCTCTGACCGTTGCTGCTGCAACTGCCCTTTGGCCAAGAACGTTCCCGCTTCTACCGCTGGGTTGCCAATGTCGCGGCTAAAGGTAAGGGATTGTTCAAAAAGGCTCAGGGCTTGATCGAAATCCTCGGCTCTTAAAGCTCCCAGCCCGGCCCACTGCAACGTCAGGGCTTGGTAGTACTGTCGCCTCAGCTCCAGCTCTGGTGAAGATGGGGACTGCTCCAGGTAGGCCAGCGCCTGCTGAAACTGCTCTCGGGCTGCCGCAATGTTGCTCTGCGCCATATAGACTGCACCGAGATTGACCCGGCTCAAGTTCAAAGGAAACTTATCCTCTAAGGTTGAACCCAGCTCCAGGGCTTGCTGGTAGCTAGCCTCAGCTTCCTCAGGTTGGCCCAGGTTGTGTTGGGCCACTCCCGCAATATTCAAGGCCCAGACTTCTCCCCAATCGTTTTGATGGGTACGCGCGATATCCAGGGCTTGTTGAGCCAGGTCTAAGGCTTCGTCATAGCGGTTCAGCCAGAAGTAGACTTCTGCGATCACAGTCAGACTCTCCACCTCGCCTCGATAGCGCTCTGGCGTATCCCCTAGCGCCCGGTACTGAGCCAGGGCCACCTGAAGCATCTCCAGGGCCTCGCCAAACTCTCCTCGATAGTACAAAGCCTGCCCCTCTTGGAGCAGGCGATCCGGTTCAACATCTTGGATAGCAGACAGCAAGTTAGCCCTGACCTGGCCTGGCGCTTGAGGTTGGAGAAGCCCGAGTTCTTCCGAAAAGCCCGCTACCGGAGTGATCGGTACCACCAATAGAGCCAGCGCAACTAGACCAAGCCACTTTGTTGAATATCTCATCGTGAGTCGTTGGAGATAGTTAAGGTGTCATTAGCATATATCTCTGACTGGAGGAGGCTTATTCACTTTGGCACCAACTTTCGGCAGACTCTCTCCGCCTTAGCGGCTGTACCTTTAGCCCCACCGATTAGATCTTAGGAGAAGGATGCATTGCAGCGGTAGCCTCACAAGACATACCCTGGGCCAACTTAGTCTTTAGGCATGGGGTGCCAGTTGCCCGAGAACATGAACGAGGCCCTAATAGGGGTGCTGTCTCATCCCCTAAAAACCTGCCAGCTTAACCACCGCCGCCACCGCTGCCTTCTGACAACGGTGCAATCGTTTTAATTTCAGTGGTGTTGTAAGTGCAGCGATCGCAGTGAATAGAGATTCGTTTGCTGCCTGAGGTGGTGTAAGTCGCCTGTCTTAGCACCGTAGCCGTGTGCTTGAGGGAAAATCGATGACACTGGGGGCAGCGTCGTCTAAAAATCATCGCTGTGCCTTGCCAGAGGACAACGGCAGACACAATGAATGACCAGGGTCGCCGACGGTAAAAGGCTCTGCTGAAGCTGCCCGTTACGGTTTGCCAATGGGGCTTTGGCACCTGGAGAATATCGGTGGGAAAGGAAACCTGCACCTCCAGTTCTTGGCCGGGGCGAATGGTTGATCGGGCGATAAATTCAACGGTTTGGGCATTGACTTGGCGTGCGATCACGGGCACCCCAAAAAAGCGAAAATCGCTGATCTGATCGGCTAGCGCTTCGGGTAAATGGACGGTTACCCTGGCGGCATTGACTGGGGCCTCGCGATCGGGAAAGATCGCTTTCCAATAGACCTTGGTAGTTTGGGGGTCAACATGGAGGCCGCCGATCACCCGATAGGTGAGCACAAAGGTTTGGGCATCGGGCGGGTTCACGGGCTGTGTCCACTCAATGCGGAGATTATTGCCGTCTTAGCGCACCGTTTTGGGGAGCGTTTGTGAGCCGCGTTGCACCGACTCAAACTCAATGTCATCGACTCAATTTAGGGGAATGTAACGGTAGCGTTGGCTGGAGGTCGCGGCCTTAAACACATACTTCTGGGTTTCGGTCACCCACATATCACCGTTGGGTAATACCTCAATATCAACGTTAATGGAGTCCCAGTGAAAGGAGGAATTGGCCATTGCTAAGGGCGCGATCACCAATCCTAGCCCGAGACATAGGCCTAGAGCCACCATAACGGCTCGCCCAAACCGACCGAGACAGAGTTGGAGCATGGCAACCACCTATCAACACATCTGACCTGATCTATGTCTGGGTTAGGGGCAGTTATTCAGATAGCTCAGGCTGTTCATCGGAGCAAAACATCTCGACCACCTCAGCCTGTCGTTGTTGCATTGCGGGCGAAGGCTCAGCCACAGCAAACAACGCTTGTAGCGCATCGGAGGCTAACTCCTGCTCAGCAAAAAAATTAGCGCGGGCCAGGGCGCTAGTTTCGACATCGGCATTTTCAGCCTCCAGAGAAGCCTCCAGGGTTTGTAGCTCGGCGGCAATTTGGGCATAGGTGTCATCGTCCATCACCTTAAAGGGCGTGACCATACCAGTGGCCAACAATGGGTGAGAAAAGACCAGCTCATAGGAACCTGGTGCCAGCGGTTCTTCTGAATACGAGACCCGATGCAATCCGTCCGGGGCGGTTTCTTCTACTATTTCTTGCCAAAACGGAGTTTGGGCAGGTTGTCGCAGGGCAATGGTTTTCAGCCCCGTCCAGACAAAGGCCGGGTTGCGGCTCCAGACAAGTTGATGGTCAGCAACGGTGATTTCGCACTGGCCGGGTACCCTGGGGCCACCATTGCCCCCGGCGCGGCGGTCTTCGGCCTCGCGGCGAAAAAAGTCCCACATTGATGCCAAACCCAGGGGACTAGGGTCTGGAGCTTGGGCGATCGCAGCCCTGGCTAGGTTGGCGTTGCCGACCGCCGCTAACCCAACTAACATCACCCCAACATGGGAGAGTTTATGCAGACTTACCATGGTGTCTCCTTAAAACGGGTAAAAGATACAAACCTGTGGTGACCGAGGGCAAAAGCCAGGGCAGCAGGATCAACCCGCTGATGTAGATCTGTAGGCACAGCAGCCCATAGCCTGCCGTAGCCCCGGCCAAAACGCCCAGAGATCGCACCGGGTAGCGCCCCAGACGATGCCCTAACCCCAGGGTGATCGCCTTGCCCGCCGCCGCCGCCGCCAGCACCATCCACAGGTCAGGCACCGGCATCACCAGGTGCCCGGTCAAAAAGTGGTGGGCCATATAGGCGTGGGCCTCCCCGCCGCTGAGAATGCCGACGCCATCCCCGCGCCAGTAGGCTACTGCTGCGGGCAAGGCCCAGTTGTCGTCTTGTACTTCGTCATAGCCCCCGGCCATAACGATCACCACCTGCCCTTGCAGGCTGGGTAAATCTAGTTCCTGTAGCGCCTGGTCAGGGTCTTGCAGCAGTTGCCAGGCGGGAATGGTTTGATACACCTGGGCTGGAGGAATCGAAAAATCGAGGATGGGGTGCAGCCAGCGCTGATAAAACCAGTGGGAGAGGTTGGTTACAACGCTCAGGTTGGCCCGAGGGGAGA
Organism: Nodosilinea sp. CTOTU7353; assembly: GCA_036782635.1. Taxonomy (GTDB): domain Bacteria; phylum Cyanobacteriota; class Cyanobacteriia; order Phormidesmidales; family Phormidesmidaceae; genus Nodosilinea. The sequence continues at coordinate 24,766 of DAIPYU010000027.1, read as the reverse complement.
TGGGAGGCTCGCCCCTGTAGGCGGCTTCCCAATGGCTTTCGACTAAAGACTGAAGTGGTTTTTGGCTCTGCAAATCGGGGTAGGGCAGATCTGGGGCTGGGTTTTGGCTGAGGTGGTGAGCGATCGCCAGCTGGTAGCTAAAGGGCAGGGGCCGCTCCGACCATCCCCGCAGCTGCACATGCCACCAGGGCACACGGATATTGCCCTCCATGCTCCAGGTATTGGCGGCCACCTCGGGATGCACCGTTAGCCATTCCCCCGGATCGTTGCGTTTGGTTGCTAGGGCAAACCACTGCTGGTCTTGCTCAACTCCCTGCTCTAGGGCCTGCCGGAGCAGGGCATCGTTTTCGGTGGGGCGATCAAGTAGATAGTCGATACCCACCACCTTGGCGTCTAAGTCGCCTAGCTGGATGACCAGATCGGCCAGCAGGGTGCGATCAATGGGCGAAGGGCTGAGAATGCGCCGCTCTTGCAGGGTGCGATCGTCGATACGCACCAGCACAATCGGGCTGGGGGTGGGGGCGAATTGGGCCGTGACATCACGGTAAACAGCCTGAGCCAGCACTCGCTGGCTGAGCAGCCAGTCTTGCACCGGGGGCAGCAGGCTCACCACCGCCATCATCCCCACCGCCATCATTTCCCAGGGGGTGGGTCGCCAGCGCCGCAGGGTTTTATGCCACCCCGCAGGCTGAAGCTGGTAGGGCACCGACTCGGGATGGCGAAACAGCGAGGGCACCAGGTAAGCCGAGGGGTGGGTGAGGTTTTGCTCTAGTTTGAGGAACTGGCAGGTACCTTGTAGAGCTTCCTGCACCGTTTGGTAACGGGCCAGTCGCTGTACCAGCTGCACCAAAAACACCTGAGCCACCTCGTTGTGAATCGGTTCGCGCATCACCGCCACCTGGCTCAGGCCCAGGCTGATCAACCCCTGGGCAATGTCCAGGCCGCTGCACGAGTTGAATAGGGCAAATTGCAGCCCCCGCTGCTGGGCTTGGCGCAGGTAGGGGCTGAGTTCTTTGATTGCAATGGCGGTATTGGGTGCAATGGAGATTTGTCCATCCAGCAGCGCGGCCTCGTTGCTGTGGCCAGCAAAAAACAACACGTCCCAGCCCTGGGGGTCGGAGATCGCCTGGCAGATGCACTGCTTCAGAGCGACGGCATTTTCCCCCGGCTGCCAGCCCACGTAGTGAACGTCTAGGAGCGACTTTTGGCCACTGAGGGCACGCCGCTCGTCGGCAAAATCGAGGCCCGTGTCATCGCCCAAAATGGCCAACACCCTGGCTTTGCCGCGCCGAAACCCTTTGCGATCAACAGTGGCAGACTGGATGGTGGCGGGCGATCGCACCATTTGCACCTGAGGGCCAAACTCCCAGGTTTCCCAGGGCAACCGGGACAGCTCCAGTGGAGTGCAGGTCAAAAACAGTACTCGGTTTTCCGCAGGCACTTGGACCATACGCCGCAGCTCTTCCCGCAGATCATAGAGGTTGCTGTGCTTAAGCCAGGTGTGAAACTCCGACAGCAGCCGAGCCTCGGCCTGCACCAGCTGACTGTGCCAATCGACCGCTAGAGCCGCCACCTGCCCCATGGCCCCAGGCCGACCCCGCAGCGACTGCTTGTAGTAGCCCAGGTAGGCCCGCCGCCATGACTCGTACAGCTCGAACAGCTGAGCCGGAAACGTCAGGCTGGCGGTCAACCGCTGCCCCTTGCCCCAGGCCAACTCAAACAGGCAGCTCTGGTCGATTTTGTGAATCGTAAGTTGGTAGGTCATGATTGGGAAATCTCAGGCTGAAACACAAACGGAGGCCAGTTGAGGGTGTTACCGTTGGGTAGCTCGACGGTGGCTGTAAAAGCTTCATTCCAGGTACCGATCGCCTGAGCGTAGAGAAAGCCGTTTTCGTTAATCTGACTCAGGGCTTGTTCTGCCAAAATGGTGGTGGCATCGCGCACAATCAACCGCGTTCCGGGGGGTAACTGTTCACCGGGGGCGGGGCCGAGGAATAAAAACAGCGTCCATTCTGGGGGGCGAGGCTCAAACAAAGTCCAAGTCAGCGCGTAAAGGCGGAAAGGTAGCCCCACAGTTTGCTGTAGATCGGTGTAAGCCCCGCGCGCGGTTGGGGGAACGGTCACACCCGCAGGCTGCAACTGTCGCAGAATATCTTCCAGCTGCTCTACGGGGCTTCTTAATAAACGAATGGCGTTAGCCGTAGACAGCGGCGGCATCAGCGTCCAGGCCAGGCTGTCGGCTACGGCATCGAGCTGGTTAAGCAGCCAGCGGCCGACGTTGATCGGATCGCGGGTTTGTACAGGATGAGGGCTGGTTTGAGAGACTGCGATCGGGGCTGCCGGAGCTGTCTCTGCACCTCTGGCCTGTGGGCCACTGATCTGAGCTGGATTGAGGCAGGTGAGGTAAAGCAGCACATCCTCGGGAGTGGTGTCGAAGCAGTGGATGGGGATGCGGTAGGTGCCATCGGGCTGAGGGGTCAGGCCCAGGGTTTGCTGCTGGGTAAGCAGGCGATCGCGCCGCAGCCCGGCCAAAATGGTCACCTGGTCAACTTCTTCTTGCACCTCGGCCAAAATATAGAGGTGGGCAAAGTTGGTCTCGTCCTGCACCGTGGAGGCTGGAATCGTTACCTCGTCGTCGCTGAGGCTGCCCTGGGTCACCAGGCAGAGGCGATAGTCGCCCACTCGACCGTTAATGCTGGGGGTCGGGGGCTGCTGGGTATCGTAGTAGAGAGCCAAATCTAAAGCACCGGCCTCTAGCCACTGCTGTAACCCCTGAAGTGCCATGGCTCGCAAAAACGTTGGCCACTGGTGCGCCCCCTCGGGCACCTGCTCGCCCATCTGCGCCGCCCAGTTCACGGCCTCGGTCGAGAGCGTAACGGTGGTGGCCCGCAGCGGGTCAAATTCAAAATCGATGGGGTCTGGGGAATCACTCATGGCGTTTAGGTTAGCGGGTGAATGGAAGGTGGGGAAAGTCATGGTCTTACTCCGAATCGGGCATGAATTGGTGAATGGTGGCGCAGAGCTGCCGGGCAAATAGACTCGTGGGGCCAGAGCGATTGGGGCTTTGGGCAGCGGCGGCGTCTTCGGCCAGTAGGCCGTCGATGTGCTCGGCCAAAATAGCCTCTAGAGTTTGATCGAGCCGGTGGAGCTGCTCGGGGGAACTGTAGTCAACGGCCTCCTGCCGCACCTGTTCGCACAGGGTAGGGATCAGCCGATGGCGCACGTCGGCCCGCAAGCGCTGGAGATCTAGCAGCCGTCGGGCACGGGCAAAGTTGCCCAGGCCCAGCTCCGTGGCCAGAGCGCCAATGGTTTGCCCCAGACAGTAGTAGCGATTTAACCCTTTGACGTAGACGTCATCTTGAGGGGTTTTCTTCTGGCTGAGCCGGTGAATGTTGGCGGCAATCACCTGGGCGATCGCCCCTGCTAAGCCCTGCTGAACCGCCTGACGAAACGCCTCTAAAAATTCCTCTTGCTCATCGGGTACGGGAGTAGAATCTGCCACTTGCTCCCAGTCGGGGACTTCGGGCCGGTAGGGGCCACCCGAGCCACCTCGCACATGGATACGATACTGGCGCAGCTGGTCGGCCAACTTTTTGAGCTGCTCAATGGTCGTATTCATTTCCTGGAGCTGCTCGGGCGTGGGGGGCTGGCAACGGCGGGGGCCACCGGCCTGGCGCTGACGCAGGCGATCGCGGCAGTACACTCGCTGATACCGCTCTAGTAGGGCGATCGCTGCCTTCACCTCGTACTCGCTGCACAGGTGAAAGGTGCGCAAGATTTTCTCCACCTGCTCTAGGCTGGTGTCGTTTAAAATCGCCCAGGGGCTGACCCGATAAAGCCCTTTTTCGAGCAGCAGCTGGTTTAGCTCCGGGTGGTTGCAGGTCAGCCGATTGCTCCAGGTGCTCAGGGCAGCTTTGGCCGGGTCGTAGCTTTCTAAAATTTGCTGGGTAAAGGGGCGATAGGTCGAGGGCGATCGCCCATCGTCATCGAGTACCACCGCCAGCAGCTCGGCGGTGGTGAAGCTATAGGTTTGGCCAAACTTTTGCGTCAGGCGATCGCAGGCATCGCGAATTTGGTGGCTGACAAAGCAGCGCAGACTGAGCAACGCCAAGTCTGCCTGGGCGGCCTTTGAATGCCAGCGATCAAGCAAAGCTTTCTGGAAATCGGTCATTTGCGTATCGGCGCGGTCTACCGAGTCGGCAAACGACTGCTGAATCCACTCTTGTACCTGGGTCAGCAGGTGCGCCTGATAGTCGCCTGAACTGGTGATGCGAATGAGTTGCCAGTATCGAAATATCGTCATAATTCCGGGGGCTGGGTTGCGACTAGTTTTGCATTGAACAACCAAAGATCCAACGCGCTATCTTGACCTATGGCTGGGCCTAGGGAACTTATTCATCTCCGGCTAGTAGCGACTCAACCATCACCGTCATCGCTCCCAAACAGAGCATTAGCGCCACCCCCCGCCAGAGCAGAGCGGGCACAATCGCCGCAATGGCCTCCACGAGAAAGCCTACGCCCAGCACAGAGGCCACTAAACAGGCTACGGTGCCGCTAGCGATACTCAGCAAAAAGTATTTCAGCAGATGGCCATAGAGCGCCAGCAGGCAGTGGTTAGCGTAGGGCTGTCTCATCGTGAGTTCTCCCGATAGGTGAGTAAGGGGCGATCCGGCGCATAGTGTTAGCGAAAGCCTTAGCCTATCCATGCGCCACTAGCGTAAATCTTTGGGGTCAATTAGGCGGTCACAAAATCTAGAGCTGGAACCACATTGGTCGTACCAGCCACCACCCCAATCAGATCGCTGCCCGCAAAAATCAACGTGTCTAGAGTGTTGGTAGAGGTAAACGGCTGGAACGACAGAGAGTAATTGCTGGTGCTGCCAAACACCTGAATTAGATCGCCCTCAAAGGGGTTAAAGTCATCAATAATGGCGTAACCTGACCCTAAATAATAGGAGCCGAGAGCATCTCCTAGCACAAAGAGATCGCTGCCACCACCGCCGACTAAAATATCAACTTCGCCGCTGGTAAAACCATAGCCATCAAGAACGTCATTACCACTGCCGCCAATCAAAATATCGTTGCCCGACCCACCAACCAACAGATTATTACCACCATCGCCGAAAATGAAATCATCGCCGCCGCCGCCGATGAGAATGTTGTCTTGACTGTTGCCAAAAATAACGTCATCTTGGCTGGTGCCAATCACATCGGTAAAATTGACAACGGTTCTAGAAAGGCTGTCAACTCCAGGAATGCCGTTGACGGTTAGGCTATTGAGAGCCAGATCGACCACAATTGACACCGGAGAATTAAACGGTGTTGAGGTATCAATGAGATTAAACTGGCCAGCAGGCGCAACAATCGCTTCAATAGAAGATAGCTGATCCACGCCAGCTAAACCTTTGTTGACTACTCCAGTAGCTGCTAACGCGATTGGCGTGTTTAAAGAGCTGTAGTCCACAACATCAAAGCCAGCACCGCCGTCGATAGTGTCAAACCCAATGCTGCCAAAAATATAGTCGTCTCCCGCTCCGGCAAAAACGCTGCTGTTGTCTGGAGAAACGAAGATTGTATCGCCAAAGTCGCTGCCAAAAATAACGGTCATGGTGAAAGCTCCTAGCTATAAATAACGGCCATTTGTGGCGCGTTACCCATAGCTATGTCTGGCGTCAGAGAGCTTATTCACGGGCGATGGCGACAAACTAAAATTACCCTCCACCCGGTTTGCGAGAGCTAGGCGTTGACCCTGACGACCTGTGACGCCTGGGGCTGACGTGGGCATAGGCAAGCGCGGAATCTTTGAACCAGTGAATAAGTCCCTGAGACTGAGCCATAGGTAAAGTCAGAGAGACCTAAGGGCCTCTTTGCCATTAACTCAGAGGACTTTCACCATGACTGTTGTATCCACTGCGCTTCGACCGACTCAGCGTCTGCGACAGGTCACCGTCTTGCTTGGGCTGTGCAGCTTAACGGCGGCGTTACCTGCTCTAATGCCCAATCCACAACGCATCAGCTTCACCCCAATAGCTGAATCTCTGGAAGGCATCGCCACGCTACCCACACTGCGGCTGCCGGTCTCCTTACCCACCGGCACCCAGATCACGCCGCCTATCGGTAGTGGCTACAGCCAGCTCACGGTCAAAAACGGCAACCCTGTCGATGCGGTTTTCAAGCTCGTGGATGTCAACTCGGGTCAGACCCTGCGATTTATGTACGTGCAGGCTAACGAAGATCTCACTGTAGACGACCTGAGCACCTGCACCTGCGATCTCCGCTTTGCCACCGGCATCGATTGGGATGCTGACCAGCAAAAGTTTCGTCGCAATTTGGCTCTGTCTACCTTTAGCGACCCTACAGAATTTGTGGTGGAACGTAAAGGCAACACCGAATATTGGACAACCCTCGAAGTCACCCTGCACCCGGTTGTGGGCGGTAACGCTCAGACAGAAGCCCTGAGCGAAGATGAGTTTTAGCTGCAAGGGCTCAGAGCTAGGGAAAGCCATCGTTGATCCGTCACACGTTACTGAGCAATGGGCTGTCGCTACTGGCTACAGCCCATTGCCGATCAAAATAGAGGGTGCCCAGTAGTAGGGGTGGTCAAGGGCGCTGCTGGATGCTTCTAAACCGGCGGTAATCAGCTCCAAATCGGCGCGGATGGATGGCAAGGATGTCACCTTTGATTAAGGCCTGCTACACACGGCGTAGCGCCAGTGAATAAGTCAATTGGGTTGAGAAATAGGTTGAAGTAGCGTACTAAATGAGGCTACTTGCCATGAAATTATTCCCCTCCGTACTCTCCCTTGCTGTGATGCTGGGTGCCACTCTGGCAACCCCGCTAACGACCCTGGCCCTTGAGAACAAACCCCGGCTCAATTTAGTGCCTGGTTCCATAACCCCAGCGCAAACAGGCCCTAAAGACATCTCTTTAGACATGCAGCTACAGGAAGGGTTTGACGCCCTAGAGGCTGAGCAATACAGCCAGGCATTAAAACTATTCGATCAAGTTATTGAGGCCAATGCAACGAGGGCGATCGCCTGGATGGGGCGTGGCTATGCCCTCAGTGGTCTAGACCGCCATGGTGAAGCCGTGGCTGCCTTTCAACAGTCGGTGGAGTTAGATAGCACCCTCTACTACGGCTGGATTGGGTTAGGTTTGGCCCAGGAAGCTCAGAATGATTTTGAGGCCGCCGTTGCTGCCTATGAAGCCGCCATTGCGGTCGATAGCCAGACGGTTTGGGGCTGGTACAACCAGGGTTTTGCTTTACTCAACCTCGATCGCTACGAAGCGGCCCTCACCTCGTTTGATCGGGCGGTGCAGATCGATCCTAAATTGGCGTCGGCCTGGTACTACCGGGGCTGGGTTCTGGGGGCGCTGGGGCGCTATGAGCAGGCTGTGGAGTCGTTTGATCAATCTCTGGCCCTGGCCCCCAATGATGCCTGGGCCTGGTATCACCGGGGGCTGGCCCTGGCCTATGCTGGGGAAACCGAAAATGCGATCGCATCGGCTCAACGCGCCCTGCAAATTGATCCTAATCTAGCCGAGGCCCAAGTGCTGCTCGACCAATTGCAGCAGGTCGCCAACACCCATCCTGCCTGAGGGTGTTGTAACGGTGAATTGCAGCGTGTAAACGCCCAACGTTTCTAGGCATCCAGAGTCTGTCGCAACAGCTTTCCCGTTCGTTCTCTATTCTTTCTTGCCCCATGCCACACCTCAAACGCCGACACTTCCTTCAAGCTGCCGGTTCTACTCTAGCCGCCCTCGGGCTGAGCCAGTTAGATATACGGCAGCAGGGCGATCGCTACGCCCGCGCCCTAGCCCAAACTACCCCCCGCAAGCTGGCTCTGCTCGTTGGCCTCAACCAGTACGCGGGTGGCGTTACCCCCCTACGGGGCTGTCTCACCGATGTGCGGATGCAGCGGGAGTTATTGATCCATCGCTTTGGCTTTAATCCCGCCAACATTCTCACCCTAGAAGACCAGGCCGCCACCCGCCAGAACTTGCTAGATGCCTTTGAGACTCACTTAATTGACCAGGCCCAGCCGGGGGATGTGGTGGTATTTCACTTCTCGGGCCATGGTTCGCTGGTGCGCGATCCAGATCCGATTCCAGCCGCCTTTGAGAATTTGGCAGGTTACAACGGTAGTCTGTTGCCCTACGATGCTCGGCTGAATCTGCCCGGCAGCCAGGTCAACGACATCATGGGCAAAACCCTGTTTTTGCTGATGGCAAACCTCAAAACCGACCAGGTGACGGTCATGCTCGACAGCTGCCACTCGGGCGGCGGCACCCGGGGCGATCTAATCATGCGGGCCGTCGAGTCACGGTTATCCTTGGGCGATGCAGAACCCAGTGCTCTAGAACTGGCCGAACATGAGCGCTGGCTAGCTCGGCTGGGTTGGTCACCTGCCCAGCTCAAGACCGAGCGCAGCCGGGGCATTGCCAAAGGGGTGGCGCTGGGGTCGGCCCAGGCTAACCAACTAGCCGCAGATGCCACCTTTGGTGGGGGAATGGGACAGTTTTATGCCGGGGCGTTTACCTATGCCCTGACCCGCTACCTGTGGCAGCAGCCCGGTAGCCTGCCGCTTGATCGCGTGTTTATCGACCTGGCCCGCAGTACGCGGGATGTAGCCAACAGCGCTCGCATTGTGCAGTCGCCCATCTACGAGGTGGAGCCAGGGCGCAACTTTGGGCAAGAACCGCTCTTTTTTAGCCGTCCCCAGACCCCGGCAGCAGAGGCTGTGGTGGTGGGCACTGAGGCCAGCGGCGAAGTCAAATTCTGGCTAGGGGGCGTGTCGTCCCAGAGTTTGGCGGCGTTTGAGAGCGGGGCTATTTTCTCGGTCGTGGATGACAATGGCAATGAGATCGGCCAGGTCGAGCAAACCCGCCGGGTGGGGCTAGAAGGCTACGGCACCCTGACAGGCGACAGCCGAACTCAGATCGCAGCGGGGCAACTGCTGCGGGAGCGGGTGCGGGGGGTGCCAACAGATCTGGCCCTGCGAGTGGGTCTAGACGACTCTTTGGGGGCAGATCTGGGGACGGCGCGATCGCAGTTAGCCGCTTTCAACCGCATTCAGCCTGTCGCGGTGGATGGCAGCCACAGCCCCCACTACCTGCTGGGGCGCATGACCGAACAGGGGCTTGCGATCGCTACCGCCGAGGCCGTGAGCGACGTAGGCGAACTGGGCAGCATTGGCCTATTTACGCCAGGGTTAATGGCCCTTCGCGCCAGCTTTGGTGAACCTGGAGAACCCGTGGCCGAAGCCATTCAGCGGCTCAACCCCACGCTGAAGCTGCTGCTGGCGGGGCAGGTGCTGCGATCAGTGCTCAACAGCGACACGTCTAACCTCAATGTGGAAGTGGTAGTGCAGCCGGTGGATAGCGCCCTAGCCGTAGGCCGCAGCGCCAGCCGAGGTAACCAGGGTGGCGTGGTGGCCCAGAGGCTAGAGGGTGCTGTGCAAGCGCTACGCTCAGGCAGCGAAATTGTGGTGACGGTTGCCAATGGCGAACCCCGCAACCTCTACGTCGCGATCTTGGCCATCGGCAGCTCAGGAAGCATGGCGGTGCTACACCCCACCGACTGGGACTCGCCAGAAAGTGAACCACTGCTAGAACCAGGGCAACAGCTCGCCATTCCCCGTCAGGAGCTAGGGCGCGACCCTAACCGCGACTACTGTGCTAACCCCAGCGAAGCTTTTCACCTGTGCCTGAGCAGCTCTGGCTATGCTGAAATTTTGACCCTGGTCAGCACCAGCCCCCTGCGCGATGCTCTGCGCGGCCTTAAGCAAATTGCCGCCGCCAACAACACCCGCAGCGGCGACCCCATCGGCCTGCAAAACGATGACCCCGTCAATGTGATAGACACCCTGCTGGGCGATATTGATCGCACCACTCGCGGCGAGGTCACCGTGCGCGGCGGCGTACGCGGGGTAGATACGACCCAGCTAGCAGCTCTGTCTACCCTAATTCAGGTGGTAGAAAACTGAGCACTCGGCGGGGGCGATTCGCGTAGCGTTTGGGCTCCGACTCGGAACGAGTATCCGTACCGGAATTGCCAAAAGGTCTGGACTGAATCGGTTTGGCCCATCCAGACATAGGTGTAGGTAGATGAGTTTAACCCCTACCTACCATGACCAGCCCCCGCTTTTTGATCGATTACCTGGCGCAGAGCCGCCCGGTAATTTTGATGCAAATGCTCCCCGCAGTACAGACCATCGAACAGCGCTATCACCTCTCCTGGTTGCGGTCTGTACCTGCTCTGCTCGAAACGGGCAAAACCCAGAGTGCCCTGGGCCATCTCTACTGCCAACTGGGCGAGTGGGATTGCGCTGCCGGGGCCTATCTGCGATCGCTTAATGCCTTTAGCCACGCCGAAGATGCCGTCGCCCTAGGCCACACCATCACCCATCTCAGCCTGGTGTTTGCCCACCGCCAGCAATACCGTTGGGCTTATGACTATGCCGCCCAGGCCGTACAGCAGCTGCACAACACTGCAGACGACACAGGCTATGCCGCTGCCCTGCACACCTTGGGCATGGGCCACTACTACCGCCGCCGCTACCGCCTGGCGCTCAAAACCCTCGAAAAAGCCCTCGCCCTGCGCCACGAACTGGGCGACGAGCTGGGCGAGGCCATTACCCTGGGCTGCATGGGGCGAGTCTATGCCGCCCGAAGCGAGCACTGGTGCGCCCTCTCCTGCTACGAGGCCGCTCTAGAGGGTTATCGTCAGCACCAGACTCTGCTAGAAGGAAATGGCTACGAAATCATGATTCGCAAGCGCATTGCTCGGCTGGCCACCAGTGCAGGTCATACGGATTTGGCGATCGCCCATTTTGAGGCCGCTTTGGTGCTGTGTCAGAAGTGCGATCACGAGCAGGCCGCTGAAATCTTAACTGAGCTCGCCAGCCTGCACGAAGGTTTACAGCAAAATGAAATCGCCCTGCGCTATTACCAGCAAGCGCGACAGTTGCAGCAATCTGCAAAACCCAAATCCAGCGAAAATACTGCCCCTACTCCAATACCTTCACAGCTTATGGAAGAAGGCTATTACTAAAGTGAATAAGCCCCTCTTCACAAGACATAGGTAAGAACAGGAAGGCAAGCAAGCCTAACCTTCCTAACTTGGAAAACCAATTTCTCATAAGGAGAAACTTCTATGTCTGACATCATTAAGCCCAACGACATCATTGCCGAAGCTGAAGAGGCCGCCAACTTGGCCATTTCTGAACTCACCGAAGGCGAACTCGACGATTGCAGCGGTGGTGCTATGAGCCTGGGCGATATCAGCAGCCTGTTCAAAGGGGCGAGCAGCTTCTTCGAGCAGTCGGGTATCGCGATTGATCAAGTGAGCTTCGCTGGCCCCAACGGCGCTGGCAGCATGAGCTCGCTGGTTGGCTTTAATACCGCCTCTGGCAACTCCGATGTGGTTAGCTTTGGGCTGTAGACAAGCCCAGGTCCAAACGAGTGGTTTAAGAGTTTGATTCTCTAAAATCACTCGCCCAACCATCGAACGGGGCTTTCGTGCAGAGATATGGCTCCACCATGTCTCTGCATGTTTACTAAGTTTTGACGAGCCAAGTTTTATCCATTTTCTGACTTAGATACAGGATTTCGTAAGCCATGGAAGAACATGATTTAGATCTTGCCCCTGCTGAGCTCACCCTAACGGAATTAGACGAGGTTTCTGGCGGGCTAGATATTTTTATTTCGGGTTCAATGTTTGATCAAAGCGAGAGCCTTTTTGGCCAGTCAGGAGGCTGTGGCTGCCCAGGGTCTACTCTGGCACAAACGTCTAATACCTCCTCAGGCTCATTCCAATTTGTTGGGCTGGGCTTTGAGTCGGTAGGGCAAATTTTTGCGGTCTTCGCTGGGTTGTCGCGGTTGTTTGGTCGGTAGCCGTTTTTAAGTAGTAGCAAATCAAGGATCTCGGTATGACGACGCCCCTACTTCGAGAATTTAATCAGCGGGATGTGGATTGGCTGGTGCAGATTGGTACGTTGCGATCGCTCCCATCAGGCAATCGCCTCCACACCCCCCACCAGCCTCTTAACTATCTGTGGATTGTGGTGAACGGTCAGCTATCGGTGGTGCTAGAGACTCCATCAGGTGAGGGTGGCAAAGCTATCCCTAAAGAAATCCTGCGACTATCCAGTGGAGAGCTGACTGGCGCACTGCCTGCCATAACCACCTACCTCTCCCAATCCACTCTGTTTGCCCTGACTGATGCCACCGTTCTGGCCATTCCCCTAGCTGTTCTTAGCCAAAAACTGGCAGACGATGCCGACTTTGCTGCCCCGTTTTACCGGGTAGTAGCCTTGACTCTGCGGTACCAGCTCACCCAATGGGCGGCGCAGATGGGCTACAGCGTGGCTCTGCTCGGCCAGCTTCAGCTCAAGGAAGCCGCGACGGTGTTTGCCGAACTGGCCGACAGCGATCTGGACTGGCTGATGGCGGTAGGGCAGGTCGAATCGGTTAAGCCCGGTGCGCCTCTATTGCGCTGCGGCTACCCAATCGATGCCCTACACCTGTTGCTCGATGGGGCAGTGGGCCTGAGTGCCGCTGAGCAGCCGCCCAACCTGGTCTTGACCGCCCTCATGCCAGACCCAGAGAGAGCCGAGACCGAGTTTGCTCGCCTGTCGCGGGGCGATTTGGTGGGCGAAACTCTGCTATTGGATTCGGCTCCGGCGGCGGTGAGTGCGATCACCCTGCGCGAGTCTACCCTGCTGACCATTCCCCGCTGGCGGCTGCTGGCCAAGCTGCTCTACGACCGCCCCTTTGCCGCCCGACTCTACCGACTGCTGGCACTGCTGCTGGCCAGCAAACAGCAACTCATTCTGCAAAAGCTGGGCGTATTGGCTCCTAATACCGAACTCGATAGCCAGTTTTTGGAGCGGGTGGCTCTGGCTGAGGCTCGCTTTGAGTGGCTGGTGCAGCGTTTGCAAGCTCAATCTACCCCCGGAGTTTGACCATGGTACCGGCAAAGCATAGCAACCTATTTCGATCCCAGGCGCTAGAGCGCAGTGCCTCTCCCGAACAGCTCGATCAGCTGGTGCAGGTGGTCAGCCCCAAGCGCTGGCTGGCGCTGACGGCCCTGGGCCTGTTGGTCAGTGCCGGAGCCGCCTGGAGCCTGTTTGGCCAAATTCCTCTAACCGTCACCGGGCAGGGGGTGCTGGTCTACCCCAGCGATGTGGTAACCGTTCAATCGCCCGGTGCTGGCCCCCTGCGCTCGATTGAGGTGAAGCCGGGAGATTGGGTGAAGGCGGGCGATATTCTAGCGGTTTTAGATCAGTCAGAGCTAGAGACCCAGCTGCGGCTGGCCCAGGAAAAACTGACTCAGCTGCAAGTCCAAGACCAGACCGCCCAGCGGTTGAACAGCGAACGCAGCGGGCTAGATGAGGGGGCGATCGCCCAGCAACGGCGGGCCCTGGAGCAGAATTTGCGATCGCAGCAATCCCTCACCCCCACCCTGCAAGCTCGCGCCGAAGAATCGCTGCGGCAAGAACGCCAGGCCCTCCAGCAGCGGCTCGCAACCCTGCAAGCCCGCCTACCCATCTACCAAACCCGCTGGGAAAACTGGCAGCGTTTAGCTGACGAGGGCGCTATGTCTCAAGAAGAAGTGTTGACTGTACAGCTGGAATACCAGGAACTACAAAACCAAGTCAACGATGTTGAAACCCAGCTCGAAACCCTAGATCTGCGCGATACCGAAGCCCAGCGCGACTACCTCGACAACCTCAGCCGCATCGCCGACCTCCAGGCCCAACTTCAAGATCTCGACGCCCGCGCTGCCGCCCAGCGGGAGCAAGACAGCACTACCACCGCCCAGCGCCAAAAAGAAATCAAAGACACTGAGGCCACCATCGCCCAGCTCACCGAGCAGCTCAGCCGCAACCAGACCATCACCAGCGACCACGACGGTCAGGTGATCGAGGTCATGGCCCAGCCCGGCCAGCGCCTCGACCCTGGCATGCCCGTAGCCATGATCGCCGCCCAAGACAGCAACACCCCCCTCACCAGCGTCGCTTTTCTGCCCGTCAGCGAAGGGAAGAAAATCAGCGTCGGCATGGTGCTCCAGGCTACCCCCACCACTGTCAAACGCGAAGAATACGGCGGCATTCTCGGCACCGTTGACCAGGTTTCCAGCTTTCCCGTCACCCAGGCCGGAGCCGCCCGCCTGGTCGGCCACCCCGACATCCTCCCCGGCATTATGGGCGACGGGCCGCACATCGCCGTCTTCGCCACCCTGCAACCCGACTACAGCCCCAACAACCCCAGCCAGCTGCGCTGGTCAGCCTCCCCCCAAGGCCCCGACCAGCCCATGACCCCCGGCATGACCACCACCGTCCGCATCACCGTCGAAAAGCGTCGCCCCATTTCCTACGTGCTGCCGATTCTCAAGCAGTGGGCGGGGTTTGGGGATGAGCCAGTGAAGAAGTGATGAATTTTGAATGCTTAGTTTTGAGTTTTGAGTTCTTAGTTTTGAGTTTTTGAGTTAAAAAGCCTGATTCAAAGCTCAGTCTTGTCTTTTCCAAAAACGCTATTTGAACAGTACTTCCCACCTTCTCCAAAATTCAAAAATCAACATTCAAAACTCAAAATTTTCCTCCACCACCTTCTTCAAAATTCAAAAATCAACATTCAAAGCTTCCCCCCTCCACTTCCCCCCTCCCCATGAAACATCTCATCGCCAAACTCAAAGACCGCCTCCGCCGCCCCAACCTGCGACGCACCCCCACCCTGCTGCAAATGGAAGCGGTGGAATGCGGTGCCGCTTCCCTGGGGATGATTCTGGGCTATCACGGACGGATTGTCTCCCTGGCTGACCTGCGGCAGGCTTGCGGCGTTTCCCGCGATGGCAGCAAGGCGTCGAATGTGCTCAATGCGGCGCAGCTTTACCACCTCCAAGGCAAGGGACTCAAGGTTTCCTTAGAGGCTGTGCAGCAGCTAGAGCGGCCCTACATCGTATTTTGGAATTTCAACCACTTCTTAGTAGTAGAAGGGTTTCACCGCCAAAAGGTTTATCTGAATGACCCGGCCACTGGCCCGCGCACGGTTTCCCTTGACGAATTTAGCGAGGGGTTTACCGGGGTGGTGCTGACCTTTACCCCGGATGCCGAGTTCAAAGCTGGCGGGCAAAAGCGGGATTTAGTGCGATCGCTCCGTTTTCGCCTGCGCGGTTCCTTCCGTGCCCTGGCCTTTTGCCTGCTGACGGGGCTGCTGCTGGTGCTGCCGGGGTTGGCGATGCCCGCCTTTTCCCAGGTCTTTGTCGATCAGGTATTGATTCAGGGCCGCAGTAGCTGGCTGCGACCTCTGCTGCTAGGCATGCTGATCACGTCTATTCTCACCGGATTGCTGACGCGATTACAGCTGCAAATCTTGCGGCGGCTGCGGATTAAGTTGGCCATGGGCATGTCGAGCGGCTTCTTGTGGCACATTCTGCACCTGCCAGTGAGTTTCTACGACCAGCGGTTTGCGGGCGAAATCAGCAACCGCATCAAGCTCAATGATCGCCTCGCCAGCCTGCTCTCGGGCGAACTGGCCACCACCGCGATTTCTTGCGTCATGGTGGTCTTCTATGGCCTGGTGATGTGGCAGTACGACTGGGTGCTGACGTTGATCGGCATTGGCTCGGTAGCGGTAAATTTGATTGCTCTGCGCTGGGTCGCTCGCCAGCGATCAGATACCAATACCCGGCTGATGCAGGAGCAGGGTAAGGTCAGCGGCGTGGCGATCGCCGGTCTGCAAAGCATCGAAACCCTCAAAGCCTCGGGCCTAGAGTCTGACTTCTTTAACCGCTGGGCCGGGTACTACGCCAAATCTCTCAACGCCCGCCAGGAGATGGATCGCATTAACCAGCGTCTGGGCATGCTCCCCGCTTTTCTCTCCGGCCTCAGCGCCATGCTGCTGCTCACTATCGGCGGCTTCCGCGTCATTGACGGTGCCCTCAGCATCGGTATGCTTGTCGCCTTTCAGTCGCTGATTCAGCAGTTTATGCAGCCCGTCAACCAGCTGCTCAAGCTGGCAGGCGACTTTCAAGAACTCGGCGGCACCCTCGATCGCCTCGACGACGTGCTTCAGAATCCCGTTGATCCGCTGCTGCCGAGCGGGGATGTGGGGAGTGGGGGAGTAGGAGGGTGGGGGAGTAGAGGAGATGGGGGAGATAGGGAAATTGCAGGTAGCAGTAATGTGCTTACTCGCGATGCAAAGTTCCAGCTTCCAACCTCACCTTCCTCACCCTCCCCACCTTCCTCACCCTCCTTACCCTCCTCACCCCCCTACCCCCTCACCCCCTCCATCCCCTCCCCAAAACTCCACGGCTTCCTCGACCTCCACCACCTCACCTTTGGCTACAATCGCACCGCACCGCCGCTGATCGACAACCTCAGCCTCTCCCTCAAACCAGGGCAGCGGGTAGCCCTAGTCGGCGGCAGCGGCAGCGGCAAATCCACCGTGGCCAAGCTGGTGTGCGGCCTCTACCAGCCCTGGTCGGGCGACATCTGCTTCGACGGTCAGCCCCGCCACCAGATTCTCCGCCCCGTTCTCACTAATTCCCTGGCCATGGTCGAGCAAGACATTCTGCTGTTTGCGGGCACCGTACGCGACAACCTCACCCTCTGGGATACAACCATCCCCGACGCCAACCTGATCCAGGCCTGCCGCGATGCCGCCATCCACGACACCATTCTCTCCATGCCCGGCGGCTACAGCGCCGAACTGCTCGAAGGGGCCGCCAACCTCAGCGGCGGACAGCGCCAGCGCCTCGAAATCGCCCGTGCCCTGGTCAACAACCCCGCCATTCTGGTCATGGACGAAGCCACCAGCGCCCTCGACACCGAAACCGAGCGCACCATCGACTATAACCTGCGCCTGCGCGGCTGCACCTGCCTAATCGTCGCCCACCGCCTCAGCACCATCCGGGACTGTGACGAAATCATCGTCATGCACCACGGCAAAGTTGCCCAGCGCGGCAGCCACGACGACCTGCGCGAACGAGAAGGGCCATATTTGCAGCTGATTCGCAGTGAAGAAGGGTGAGAAAGAAAATTTTAAGTTCTTAGTTTTGAGTTCTCAATTCAAAACTAAGAACCGCTCTCTTTCCCAACTCCCCCAATTCAAAACTCAAAACTTCCCCCTCCTCCCCACCTTCCCCATCTCCCCTACCCCCATCCCCCCATGCTCACTACCCACACCCCCATCACCTCCCCCCTCCACCGTCTCCGCAGTAACGAACCTCTCTTCCTCGACGACCCAAAGACCTGCTGGTGGGTTGAAGCGGGTACACTGGCGCTGTTTGCGGTCAGTGTGCAGGCGCTGACCAGTCGGCGGCGCTACTTGTTTAGCGTCAAGCCAGGGGCAATGCTGTTTCCGGCGGCGCTGCTGGGGCAAGAGACGCCCTGCCAGCTGATGGCGATGCCGCTGGAATCGGTGAGTTTGAGACCAATTGTCCTAACGGCGCTAGCAGACGAGTTGACGGATAGCCGGACGGCGACGACTACCTTAGCAGCCCTAGAAAATTGGGTGCATCGGCTAGGGGCTGCGCTATCAGACACCGTATCCGCTCGGTTGGCAACGCCAATTGAGACCAGCGGGCTGCTGGCTCCTGGAGAAGTGTATCAGCCTCCCCAGGGGCGGATTACCTGGCTGCGACTGCTAGCTGGAGAAGGGCAACTGCTGGGGTTGGAGCATTTGACCCTGACTGCGACAAGTGGACCGATCCCCCTTAGCAGCCACCTGTGGCTACAGGCAACGGCAATGGCCGAGCTGGAGATCTGGCAGCCCCAGGGGTTACGGGGGACGGAGGCGATTCTATCGGGCCTGGGCCATCTGCAAACTCTGGTGCTTAGGGGTATTCAGCACCTCGAAGCGCAGCAGCAGGTGCAAGAATATCAGCGGTTTGAGGCCCGCTCGCGGCTGAATACCCAGGCTGTGAGCCAGACGCTGACGCAGCTAGCGGGGGTGTTTGAGCCATCTACTGCCTTTGAGGAATCCCAGGGACAGCAACCTGGTACTGAGGATGCTCTGCTGGTTGCGGCTGGAGCGGTGGGACGTGCTTTGGGCATTGCGATTCAGCCCCCGGCTCAGTCGGAGGATTTGCGGCGGGTGAGGGATCCCTTGGAGGCGATCGCTCGCTCATCCCAAATTCGCACCCGCCAGGTGACCCTGCGCGACGACTGGTGGCGGCGCGACGGCGGCCCGCTGCTAGCCTACGCCCGCGAGGATGGCCGCCCGCTGGCGCTGCTGCCCGTGGGGGCGACCCGCTACGAGGTGGTTGACCCGCAGCGGGGTACACGGTTGTCGTGCAGTCGAGCCATTGCCGAGAAAATTTCGCCCACGGCCCACACCTTCTACCGCCCACTGCCCTACCAGCGCAAGCCGGTGCAGCTGCTCCAGTTTGCGCTAGAGGGGCACCGGCAAGAACTGGTGGTGGTGGCGATCGCCAGCATAGCCGCCACGTTGCTGGGCATGGTCACCCCCCAGGCCACAGGCATTCTCATCGACCAAGCCATCCCTAACGCCGATCAAACTCTTCTGCTGCAAATTGCCTTTGCCCTGCTGGCTACCACCTTTGGGGCCACCCTGTTTCAGCTCACCCAGGGCATTGCCCTGATGCGGATCGAGTCCTTTGCCGACAGCAGCACCCAGGCCGCCGTGTGGGATCGGCTACTGAAGCTAAAAACCTCCTTCTTTCGCGGCTACTCCATTGGCGATCTGAGCGCTCGGGTGTCGTCGATTAGCCAAATTCGCCAGCGGTTGGGCAATACTCTGCTCAAGAGCCTATTTTCGAGCTTGTTCTCGCTGCTGAATCTGGGGCTGTTGTTTTACTACAGCATGCCCCTGGCGCTGATTGCTGCCGGGGTGGCCCTGCTCAATATGGCTGTCACTGTGGTCTCTGGGGTATTGACGCTGAAGAAAATTCGCCCCCTCCATGACCAGCAGGGCAAGCTCTTTGGCATGATGGTGCAGATGATCAACGGCGTGGCCAAATTTCGAGTAGCTGGGGCTGAAACCCGCGTCTTTGCCTACTGGGGCCGACAGTACGGTCAAGAGCTGCGGCTGACCCTGGCCTCTGAGGGCATTGAAGACAATTTGACGGTGATCAATAACCTGCTGGCGGCCCTCACCCCGGCGGTGCTGTTTGCCTTTGCCACCGGCATGATTCAGCAATCCCAGGCTGGGGATGGAGGCTTCTCGACCGGCACGTTTTTGGCCTTTAACGCGGCCTTTGGCACCTTTATCGGCGGGGCCACTAGCCTCAGCAGCACTGTCATCGATGTGCTCGACGTGCTGCCCATCTGGCAGCGTGCGGAGCCCATTCTCGCTGCCCACCCCGAGGTTGACCCCCACAAGGCCGACCCAGGGAGAATCTCGGGACAGGTGACGGTGAGCAACGTGGGCTTTCGCTACCGCTCCGACGGGGCGCTGATTTTAGACGGGGTGACCCTCGCCATTGAGCCGGGGGAATTTGTCGCCCTGGTTGGCCCCTCGGGCAGCGGCAAATCGACGCTGTTTCGCCTGCTGCTGGGGTTTGATGCGCCGGAGGTGGGCACGGTTTACTTCGACGGGCAGGATATGGCGGGCCTCGACCTCAACGCCCTGCGGCGACAGTTTGGCGTGGTGCTGCAAACCAGCCGCCTGATGTCGGCCTCGATTTTTGAAAATATCGCCAGCAGCGCCCGCATCACCATGGAAGAAGCCTGGGAGGCGGCTTCCATGGCGGGGCTGGCCGACGACATTCTCTCGATGCCGATGGGCATGCACACGGTGGTGAGCGAGGGGGGCACGAATCTCTCGGGCGGACAGCGACAGCGGTTGCTCATCGCCCGCGCCCTGGCCCTGCGTCCGCGCATTTTGCTATTTGACGAGGCCACCAGCGCCTTGGATAACCGCACCCAGGCGATCGTCAGCGAGAGCCTGGAGCGGCTGCGGGTGACGCGCATTGTGGTGGCCCACCGGCTCAGCACCATTCGCAATGCCGATCGCATCTACGTGCTCGAAAAAGGTCGCCTCATTCAGCAGGGTAGCTTTGATCAACTCGCCGCTGAAGAGGGGCTGTTTAGTCAGTTGATCAAACGCCAGCAGGTTTAGGCGGGAGAGCATTCCATGGAAGTATCCGCTTACCATGCCCGTTTACAATAAAAGCAGCGAGAGACGCGATCGCCCTAAAGGGCCGGTTTTCGACCATCGCCCCCTGAACCTGCCCCATGACTACCCTCGTCCCCGTCAGCAAACCGATCAGCCAACTCCACCTTGCTCCAGGCAGTAAGGTCACCATTCCTGACGTTAGCTGGGCAGAGTTCGAGTCTATTTTGCAAGAGTTGGGTGATCGCCGATCGGCCCGCATTGCCTACAGCGATAGCATTTTAGAAATCACGGTGCCGCTGCCTGAACATGAAGTGCCGACTGATTTGATCTCAGATATTGTCAAGCTGCTCTTGCGGATGTTGGGCAGGCGCTATCAGCCCTTTGGCTCTACTACATTTAAGCAGCCAGGGGTGGCCGGGGTAGAGCCCGATGCCTGCTTCTACATTCACAACTATGAACGCATGATTGGGCGACGCAAGCTTCAGCCCGATGACCCGCCACCCGATTTAGCTATTGAAACCGATGTCACCTCGCTGACCACGATTACAGCCTACCGAGCGATCGCAGTCCCCGAGGTTTGGATCTACGCTGATGGCAAGTTGACCATTTACCTGCTCCAGGCGGGGGATTATGGTGCCTCAGACACCAGCCCACTGTTTCCTCACTTCCCCATCGCTGACTGGGTCGAGCAGGCTGTGAGTCGCGCTTGGACGGTAGGAAGCTTACAGGCCCTAGAAGAATTGGAAGCCAGCATTACCCAGTTTCAGCAAAGAACGTCTACTCGTTGAGTATTAAGGTCGGCCTTGGTTGCTGATCCTAGAGCGCATCCTCCTCCGCAGAGCTTCTACTGGCGGACTTCAGCAACGCTCAGCATCGAATTCTAGATTGTCACGGGCTGGTGTCGTGTCAGGTTCAGGGAAGGCAACGTCTTCGTAGAGGTCGGCGATCGCTCCCTCCCAACCCACGCTAGCCAGCGAAATGCGATCGCCCTCACCGTAGGGATGCAGTACCCACAGCCCCTCGGCATTGCGGCGAAACACCTCCACCTGGGGCCGAGTTTGGGAAGCTAGCACATACTCTTGCAGACTCTCCAGGTGGCGGTAGTCGGTGAATTTGTCGCCCCGGTCAAAGGCTTCGGTGCTGTCGGAGAGCACTTCAGCAATGAGGCAGGGATAGTGCTTAACGGTACTTGAAGAAAGGTCGCGATCGTCACAGGTGACCATGACGTCTGGGTAGTAGTAGCAATTAAGTGCTTCAATACGGGCTTTCATATCCAGAGCATAGGCCCGGCAGCCCTGGTTTCGTAAATGCCCTCGCAGCAGTGCCCAGAGATTGAGCGCGATGGTGACATGGGCATCGGTGCCCCCTGCCATGGCATAGACTTCCCCGTCGCGGTACTCGTGCTTGATGGGGCTGGTGGCTTCTGCCGCCAAGTACTCTTCTGGGGAGACATAGCTGAAGGCTGAAGCAGCAACCATAGTCATCCTCTGAACACAAAGCAATAGCTCAATCCTAACGGCTCTTGCTGTTGGTGCGAGCCAGAGAATCAGGTGTTAGAGGGAATGGTGCGATGGTCAACGATCGATTCATTAGGGCGATCGCAGCCCTGATTGTCGAAAGTTTCTCTAAAGATGAATAAGTGGCGGCGGGTGAGACATATATGCTGATGTCACCCCTTTGAAGGAGCGTTGATCATGCGCTTCCAACGCCTCCAAGATTATCCATTGTGTTGGTTTATGACAGGGCTGCTGCTATGGCCATTGCTGTCTGCATTTGCCATTGCTCAGACTCAGACGCATTTTGCTGAGTCTGGCTTTCCCTTTTTCATTGGCAGATTTAACCCTAGTCGCCAGATTGCAATTGACGGTAGCAACCGACCCCAAAACTTTCGCCAGTCCCTGGCGATCGCCGCTCAGTCCCAACCGGCTGAGGCTGAGCTGGTTGAGCTGATCAACCAAATCACCGCGCAATATCAAACCGCTAACGAATTGAATGATGAGGGTCAGTTTGAGCAGGCCATCGCAGGCTATCAAACTGCGCTGAGGTTGGCTCAGTCGGCTTTGGCCCTGGCCCAGGAGGCCGATTTAGCTAACTTTAAGCTGGCTTTTTTGCAGGCGATCGCCACCACCTATCGAGATATTGCCACCACCTATCGGGTGCTGGGAGAAATCGCCAAGTTGGGGTCGGCAGGAGATCCTGAGGCTCAAACCTTAACGGCGACCCAGGCCTTTCAGCAAGAATTAGCCGCCGAACATCAGGCCATAGCCTACCTTCAGCCCTATGCTGATTTGGCTCAGCAGCTTGAGGATGCAAAAGCCCAAGCGACGGCCCAGCAGTTGTTTTACCTGGCCTATAGCGGTGTGGGCTATGCCCACACCGACCTGGGGCAGTTTCCTGAGGCGATCGCCGCCTACGAGCAAGCGCTAGTCGCTACTCGAGGGTTGGGAAATACCAAAGCTGAGGCCCAACTGCTGATTTTGATCGCCAATCGCCTGATCGATCTCAGCCAATATCCCCAGGCCCTAGACCGGCTGCAAGCCGCCTTGCCCCTTGCCGAATCGCTGCCCGATCGCCACACCGAAGGCTCGACGCTGGGACGAATCGGTTATGTACTGAAGGAATTGGGCCAGCCAGAAGCGGCGATCGCCTACCATCAGCGAGCCCTAGCGATCGCCACAGCCTCGGCAGATGCCCTCAACGCTGTCGAGGCGCTGATTGGTCTGGGCACTGCCAACCAAGGCCAAGGCAACGACGATCAAGCCCTGGAGTCCTATCGGCAGGCACTTGCGATCGCCCAAGATCTTGAGACTCGCCTAGCATTGCCCCTCAGTCCAGAGGCGCTAGCCCGAGTCTGCTCAATCTCCCAACTAGATGCTTTAGACTCCGGCAGGCTCTCCCGGTTTGGCCAAACCCTATGCCTGAGAAATGCCCAGTATGGGCAAAGTCTAATTTTCAACAATACTGCTGTCATCTATGCTAAGCAGAAGCGGTATTCTGAGGCACTAAATTTATACCGTCAGGCGCTAGCATTGCACCAAGACCTAGAGGAACAGGCTCTGGAGGCCATAACCCGAGGAAATTTGGGCATACTCCTAGCCGAACAGGGGGACAACGACGCTCTCAGCGAGTATCAGCAGGCGCTTATCACCTTTAAAGCCCTTGGCAGTCGAGCTGAGCAAGCCTGGATTTTAGGCCACATGGGCGCGCTGCTGACCCGCCAAGACCAGCCTGAGTTGGCAATTGCGTTCTATAAACAGGCCATCAATCTGACAGAAACCATTCGCGGCGATCTGCGTGGGCTGTCTCAGGCGTTGCAGCAGTCTTACACCGATACAGTGGCCGATACCTATCGGGAACTTGCCGATCTGCTCTTGCAGCAAAACCGGATGCTCGAAGCCCAGCGAGTGCTCGATCTTTTGAAAGTACAAGAGCTTGACGACTACTTGCACAACGTGCGGGGCAATGCCCAAACTGCTACCGGTCTGGACTTTTGGCAGCCAGAGCAGCACATCCTAGACCTCTACGATCAAACCATCCAGGAAGGTATTGAGCTAGCTCAACTCCAAGCCAACAGAGACTCACTAACTGCCGAAGAAGACCAACGACGGCGAGATCTTTTGACCCGTCAGGATGACTTACGTGGGGTATTCAATCAGTTTCAAGAGCGGCAGGATGTGCGGAGTGCGATCGCTCAACTGCAAACTAGCACCAACTACCAAACCGTCAATATTCAGCAATACAACAATTTGCAAAATAGCTTGCGCGGCCTCAATACAAAGGCTGTCTTACTCTACCCGCTCATTTTAGAAAACCGGCTAGAGCTGGTGCTAATTCCGCCCTATGGTGGACCGATTCGGCGACCTGTGGCGGTTAAATCGACTGATCTCAACCGTGCCATTGTAGAGCTAGGCCAAGCCCTCAAAAATCCTCGTATCGATGCCACCGCCCCGGCCCAACAGCTCTACCAGTGGCTCATCGCCGAGATTGAAGATGACCTGACCGCTGCCAGCGCCGAAACTATTATTTATGCCCCCGATGGTGCACTGCGCTACATTCCTCTTTCGGCCCTGCACGACGGTGAACAATGGCTGGCCGAGCGTTTTGCCGTTACCCACATTACGGCTGCCAGCATCTTTCGATTTGATCAGGCACCCACCTACCAACCCGACAATCTGCAACTGCTAGCCGCTGCTTGCGTACAGTGCAGCTTTGAGATCAACGGCTTTCAGTTTGACGACCTGCCCAATGCTGGGGTCGAGGTTGAAACCTTGGCCGCGCAAATTCCCAATACCGAGTTACGGCTCAACGATGCCTTCAGCGCTGATAACTTAAGCTCGCTGATGCTTGATTTTCCCATTGTGCATTTGGCTACCCATGCCAAGTTTGTGCAGGGTCAAGGCGGCGAATCGTTCATTGTGACTGGCGACGGCAACTCGGTTTCACTCAGCGAAATGCAGACCTGGAACCTGGACGCAGACCTAGTGGTGCTGAGCGCCTGCGAAACCGCCGTTGGCGAAGCCCAGCTCGGCAGCGGGGTCGAGATTCTGGGCTTTGGCTACCAGATGCAAACCGCTGGGGCCAAGGCGGCGATCGCCTCCCTATGGCAGGTCAGCGACGGCGGCACCCAAGTGCTGATGAATGCCTTCTACGCTGCCTTGCAAGCGGGTCACACCAAAGCTAAAG
>DAIPYU010000026.1:25014-40117 GCA_036782635.1 Nodosilinea sp. CTOTU7353 | reverse complement strand
GACACGTGGGTCTGCCCCTACCCATCCACCCATCCACCCATCCACCCATCCACCCCTTCACCCCTTCACCCCTTTCCCCCCTCCACCCATGCGCCGCCTCCCCCGCCTCTCCTTCCTCCTCGGTCTCTGCGCCGTGCTGCTGTGGAACTGCGCCCCCGGCAACCAGGTGCCTCAAGTAAACTCCTTGGAGAGCGCCCGCCAGGCCCTAGAGCAGTCGGTGCTGCCCCGCATCAACGTCGGCGAAGAGCTGATTCCTGACGCGCTGGCCGCCCGCTACACCACCGACCAGGTTGAAGATCCCCTGCCCGATGTCAACCAGCTGCCGCTCTACGCGGCTCAGCCCAGCGGCAGCAACGGGGTCTATCTAGAGATCTACAGCTCTTCCGAAAAGGCCAACGTCAACCGCCAAAATGAGCGCTGGCTGGTGGAAGTTGCCGAAACCTTTAACCAGCGCCAAGAGACGCTGCCCTCGGGGGAGGTGATTCAGGTGGGGGTGCGCCAGGTGGCCTCGGGCACCGCTGCGCGAATTTTGGGGGCCGGGGTGGCTCAGCCCGCGGGCTACAGCCCCTCCAACGATCTGTGGGTGGCGATGGTGCAGAGCCAGGGGATCGACACCGTACCCGTGGCCGATCGCCTGGTGCCCAACACCGCCGGGTGGGTGCTGCCCAAGTCCGTCTACGACAGCCTGTCTGAAAACGGAACCGTCAGCTTTGACCGTCTGCTGAATGCGATCGCCTCGGGCCAGGTCACCGTCGCCTACCCCAACCCCTACAGCAGCTCCACCGCGCTCAATCTGCTCTACACGCTGTACTGGCGGGCGGCGGGGCACCAGACCGACGGCGGCGCGCTTACCGTGGCTGAGCTGCAAACCCCCCAGGTCAACTCGGTGTTTGACCAGTTCCAAGAGCAGGTGCTGATCACCACCCCCACCACCCTTGACCTGCAAGAGTTGTTTTTACGAGACCAGAGCAACCTGCAAGCCTTTCCGCTGGAGTATCAAAACTACCTGGCCCTGCGCGAGGTACCGGGCTTTAGCGACACCGAGTTTGTGCCCTTTGGGGTGCCCCACAACAACCCCCTAGTGGGCTTTGGCTGGAACACGCCCCAGCAGCAGCAGGCCCTGCAAGTCTTTGCCCAATTTGCCCAGTCGGCCGAGATGCAGGCTCTGGCCCAGCAGCAGGGCTTTGTCGAAACCGACTACCTGACGGCGGGCGACCTGCCCCCCTACCCCGACGGCGAAACCCTGCTGGCCGCCCAGTCTAACTGGAAGCTGCGCAAGGACGGCGGCCGCACCGTCTACATGAGCCTGGTGATCGACACCAGCGGCTCCATGGAAGGGCAGCGCATGCAGGCCCTCAAGGATGGCCTGCGGGTTGCCGCCGGGCAGATCAACTCGGGCAACTACGTCAGCATTGTCACCTTTGCCGACCGGCCCGTGCGCCGCCTGCGCCTGGCTCCCTTTGACCAGCTTCAGCAGCAGAAGTTTTTGGCCACCATCGACCAGCTGCGGGCCGACGGGGCCACGGCGATGTACGACGGCACCATGGTGGGCCTGGCCGACCTGCTAGAGAAAAAAGCCGCCGACCCCACCGGGCGCTTTTATCTGCTGCTGCTCACCGATGGCGAGGTCAACCGGGGCTACACCTTCGACGCTATTCGAGACATTCTCACCCATAGCGACGTGCGGTTTTATCCGATCGCCTACGGTGAGGTGAACCAGGGTGAGCTAGAGGCGATCGCCAATCTGCGCGAATCGACCGTGCAGCAGGGCACCCCCGACAATGTGCAGAGTCTCTTTAAGGATTTGTTTCAGGTTAATCTTTAGGGGTTTAAGGTTCGGGGTAAGCGGTGCAAGGTATACGGTTCACGGCAGTCCTTGCACCGTATACCTTGCACCGCACACCGTACACCGTTAGACCGTCCGCTTCTATGCACAACCCCACCCAGCGACTGATCTATACCCTCGGCCTGGGCTGGCTGACCTTTGCCGCCCTGGTGCTGGGGCTGCGCCAAATTCTCGCTAGCCCTAAGGTGACGGTGGTGATCGATCGCAGCTACTGTGCGCCGGCCCAGTGGCAGCGGGTGAGCGATCGCTATGCCGACCTCTACGAGCAGCAGCAGCAGCGGCAGATCACCATCGATCAGGTGATCTACGTCAATGACTTTGATGGCCAGCAGGTGGCGGAGACGATTCCTGACCCCGCAGAGGTGCAGGCCCTACGCCTGTTTGGCCAGCCCAACCCGGCTGAACTCCAGCAGGCGGTGGCCGATAACCCTGGGGCCACCGTTCTCAGCTGCCGCAATTAGGGTTTGCCCACTCCGACCTATCCCCGAGATAGGATCTGCGCCCCTATCTAGAAGCTCGGTACAGTATGGCTAAAAACCCGGTTTCTTCGTCGCTGTTCCAACAGCATGACTAGCTTTCTGCCCCAGAAACCGGGTTCCTGTAACGGCGTTCTAGGCAGGCAGGCAACTCCCATGGGTATTTAAACAGCCCCAAGCTTTAGACTGACCTAAGGTGACTTCTGGAAAATAGTTGCCCCAAGGATGGGCACTGCCCACCCTACAGTCGGCTGTAGTCGCCGGATTTAAGCTGATTTTTTTATTCCTAGAAATCTCCCAAGCAGGCCCACGCACCCTTCCTATGACCGCCACCTCAAACCTCCCCAGCGCCGATACCACCCGTCGCCCCGACAGTGACTGGCGGCTGTTTCTCCGCATGTGGCCCTACATCTACAAGCACCGCGCCGCCCTGGTGCTGCCGCTGATTTTGCTGGTGCCCCTGTCGCTGTCCAACGCCCTACAGCCGGTGCTGATTGGCCAGGCGATTTCTTTGATTCGCCAGGAGCCGGTGATGGGGTTTTTAGAGGGCCGCACCCTCCAGGGCGGGCTAAACCTGCTGGTGGGGCTGCTGGTGGTCACCGTGCTGATTCGGCTGCTGCTGGATGGATTTCAGAGCTACCTGGTGCAGGCGGTGGGCCAAAACATCACCGCCGACATTCGCACCGACTTGTTTACCCACGTCACCTCGCTGGCGGTGCGCTTCTTTGACCGCACCCCCGTGGGCAAGCTGATCACCCGCATCACCAGCGATGTCGATGCCCTGGGCGATGTGTTTTCCACGGGCGCAGTGGGCATTATCACCGACGTGATCTCGATGCTGGTGCTGATCGTGGTGATGTTTACGATGCAGTGGCAGCTGGCCCTGATGCTGCTGTGCCTGCTGGTGCCCGTCACCTGGCTGATCATTTACTTTCAGCAGCAGTTTCGCAAGGCCAACTACAAGGCCCGCGAGCACCTCTCTGAGCTCAACGCCACCCTGCAAGAAAACGTGGCCGGCATCAACGTGGTGCAGCTGTTTCGCCGCGAGCGCTACAACGCCGAAATGTTTCGGGCCACCAACCAGAAATACATCACCGCCGTCGACAAAACCATCTTCTACGACTCGGCGGTGTCGTCTACGCTGGAGTGGATTTCTTTGGTGGCGATCGGCGGCGTGCTCTGGCTCGGCGGCGTGCTGGTGATGCAGGAGGCTCTCACCTTTGGCACCCTGGCCACGTTTATTCTCTTTGCCCAGCGCCTGTTTGACCCCCTGCGCCAGTTTGCCGACAAGTTCACCGCCATTCAGGCGGGGCTGACGGCAGTGGAGCGAATTACCGATTTGTTTAACGTGCCGGTGGAGATTCGTGACCCGGAGGGGGTGGGGAGTGAGGGAGTGGGGAGTAAAGAAGTGAAGGGTGAAGAAGTAGGGAATGGGGCCGTTAGCCTAGGCACTTTCCCCACCACCCATCCACCCATCCACCCATCCACCCACCTACCCACCCACTCACTTACCCACCCACTCACCAAGGCCTCCGAAATCCGCTTCAACCACGTCACCTTCGGCTACAAGGCCGATGAGTACGTGCTCAAAGACCTCACCTTTACCATTCGCCCCGGCGAGAAGGTGGCGCTGGTGGGGCCAACGGGGGCGGGCAAAAGCTCGATCATTCGGCTACTGTGCCGTCTGTACGACATTGGCCAGGGGGCGATTTTACTGGATGGGGTCGATATTCGGGATCTGCCCCAGGCGGAGCTGCGGCGGCGGATGGCGGTGATTTTGCAGGATGGGTTTTTGTTTGCCGGAGATGTGAAGAGCAACATTACCCTCGGCGAAGACTATCCCCTAGAGGCGGTGATCGACGCGGCGAAGAAGACCAACATTCACAATTTGATTGAGCAGCTGCCCCAGGGCTACGACACGGAGCTGCGGGAGCGGGGCACCAACCTCTCGGGGGGGCAAAAGCAGCTGTTGGCCTTTGCGCGGGCGGCCATTCGCGACCCCGGCATTTTAGTGCTGGATGAGGCCACCGCCAACCTGGATGTGGGCACTGAGGCGATGATTCAGGAGGCGCTGGAACGACTGCTGGAAGGACGCACGGCGATCATCATCGCCCACCGGCTATCGACCATTCGCAATGTGGACCGCATTTTGGTGCTCAAGCGCGGCGAGCTGGTGGAGCAGGGCACCCACGACGAGCTGCTGGCCCAAGCGGGGCTGTATTCCAGCCTGTATCGCCTCCAGAGACTGGGGACGTAGACTGTTGTGAATACCTGATTAGGGCTGGGTGGGGTCGCCGTTTGGTCTGACTCGCTCCTACAATGGCCCCAGGCAGCCTTTGGAGGTGGTTCCTAGAAGATTGGGCAGGTTCTCTCTGGGCATGATTTCTCTGGGCCGCTATGGTAAACGCTACTTCTCAATCGGTTAAAGCCCCGACGCCCTCGGCCAGCGACGGGTTTTTGGTCTGTGGGTTGGGTAGCCTGGGCCAAAACTGTGTGGCTAACCTGAAAAGCTTTGGCGTGCCGGTAAACGCCATTAACGACGCCGTGCCCAGCGAGTGGGAGGTGGTCGATCTGCGATCGCAGATCGACCATCTGGAAATTGGCGACTGCCGCCTGGTGGAGGTGCTAGAGCGGGCGGGCATTCGCCAGTGCCGGGCGGTGCTGCTGGTCACCCAGGATGAGCGGGTCAACCTGGAGGCCGCCCTGACGGCGCGGGTGCTCAACCCCCAGGTGCGGCTGGTGATGCGATCGGGCAAGCAAAACCTCAACCAGCTGATGGGCCAGCAGCTGCAAAATTTTATCGCCTTTGAACCCACCCAGCTAGCGGCTCCGGCCTTTGCTCTGGGGGCCTTTGGCGAAGAGCTGATCGGCTACTTTAACCTCGATGGCCATCGCTTTCAGGTGGTGAAGCAGCGGCTGGAGGCGGACAATCTGTGGTGTGATCGCCGTCAGCTCCACGAGCTAGACAGCGGCCATCGGCGGGTGCTGTGCCATACCCCGGCCGGTCTGACCAACTCCCCAGAGATGCCCCCCCGGGCAACCCCTAGCCCCTCTAGTGTGTTCTATACCTGGCTCCCCGACACGGTGCTGCGGGCGGGGGACGAGGTGGTGGTGATCGAATGCGATGCCCAGCTGCGCACCCACCACAGCGAGCCGCCTAAGCTAGCTCGGAAGTCGCCCCTGAAGCGGGTGGGCCAAGCCCTGGCGTACCTGCGCCACTGGCCTGCCCTCAGGCAAGATTTAATTCATCTGCTGCGGGCCAGTTCGGGGCAGCAGCTGCGCCGGGTGACGCTGATCTGCGGCGCTACGGTGGTGGCGCTATGCCTGCTCGGCACCCTGCTGTTTGACGTCAACTCCCCCAACGATATTCCTCTATTTACTGCATTTTTGTACACCTTCGTCACCCTGTTTGGCGGCTATGGCGACGTGTTTGAGGCCCTAGAAGACTTCAACAACCCCCGGCTGCTACAGCTGTTTGGGGTGTTGCTGACGGTGGCCGGAGCCGCCTTTGTGGGGGTGCTCTACGCACTGCTCACCGAAAAACTGCTCAGCCTGCGGTTTGAGTTTATGGAGCGCCGCCCGCCAGTACCCGAAAAAGACCACGTGGTGGTGATCTGGCTGGGGCGAGTGGGTCGCCAGGTGGTGACCACTATGCAAGAGCTCAACCAGCCCGTGGTGGGTATTTCGCCCCACGCCCTCGATGCTGAGGTACTGCCCAACATTCCGCTGCTGACGGGGGATATCAGCGCCGCCCTAGACAAAGCCCACCTGGCCACCGCTAAAAGCGTAGTGGCGGTCAGCGACGACGAAATTCAAAACCTGGAGGTGGGCCTGCTGGCCCACCGGGTTAACCCCTACTGCCGCGCCATCATTCGCACCTACGACCAGCAGTTTACCGATCGCGTGGCCCAGATTTTTCCCTTTGCCCAGGTGCTCTGTGCCTCGGCCCTGTCGGCCGACGCCTTTGCCGGGGCCGCCTTTGGGGAACATGTGACGGGTCTGTTTAGGCTCTACGGCCAAACGGTGCTGGTGACCCAATACCAGATTGAGGAGGGCGACACTCTAACGGGGCAGCTGCTGTCAGAAATTGCCTTTGGCTACGGGGTGGTGCCACTGTTGCACCAGCGCCAGCCCCAGCGGAGCAAGCTGATGCCCCCCGAAGATACCCCTCTGCAGCCGGGCGATCGCCTGGTGGTGCTGGCCACCATCGGCGGGCTGCGCCGCATCGAGCAGGGGCAAATGGCCCCCCGCAGCTGGAAACTTCACCTCGAAACCGCCCACACCACCGATGCCGTCTTTGACGGGGCCACCGAAATTGCCCGCGTCTCCGGCTACAACCTCGGCGATGCCCGAGCCTTGATGACCCAGCTGCCCGGCACCCTCCCCCGGCCGCTGTATCGGCACCAGGCGCAGCGCCTGGCTCGACTGCTGACCCGCGCCCAGGTTAAAGCCCAGGTGGTGCCCCCTCGGCGATCGCCGCCCGCTACACCTGATCGACCAGACCAGACCGAAGTCAACGGTACCGAAGTCAACAAAATCTGAGAGATGTCAAAGTTTTGATGCCGGGGCCAGGGGCTTTGCGATAGAGTTTGCCCAGGAAGAGATCAACCTAGGATTCGACCATGGTTAAACGGGGTAGGGCTGAGCTAGCTGTGGCTGATGACGATACCCAAACCAGGCCCCACCGAGGGCCGCTCAAAACCCTGCTCTGGCTCTGCGGCCTCGGCAGTCTGGTGCCCCTGACCCTGCCGGTGCTGGCCCTGTCAGACTCGGTCGGCCCCCTGGGCATCAATGCCCGGCGACTGCACGCCGCCCCTTACAATCTAACCGGCGAAAAAATTGCCCTGGGCCAGGTCGAAATTGGTCGCCCCAGCCAGTTTGGCCTTGACAAAGTGGCCAACGAAAATCTGTCCGTAGCTGTGCGGCGAGTGCTGCTGCTCGATCAAGTCGCCAACCCCAACGAGTATGTCGACGGCCACGCCACCAATGTGGCTAGCGTCATGATCAGCCAAGACAAGCTGCGCACTGGGGTAGCCCCTGAGGCGGTGCTCTACTCCGGGGCGATCGGTCGCCTGGGCAGCGACACTGCCCAGCCCCAAGAATGCCTGGCCGCCCAGACGGTCGCCCTACAAAACGGCGGCGACGTGCGGGCAATCAACTTCAGCTTTGGCGAACCCCTCACCCGCGACCCCCGCCCCAACCCGGTGCTCGACGGCAACGCCCTGCTGACCCAGTGCATTGACTGGTCGGCGCGGGTGCACAACACCCTCTATGTGATTGCGGGCAACCAGGGCCGGGGGGGGATTCCGATTCCCACCGACAACTTCAACGGCATCAATGTGGCCTACTCGCGCCAGATCGATGGCGAGTTTAACAAGATCGATTTTTCTAACCTGGGCAGTGAGCCAGCGGCCCCGGCTCGGCAGGGTGCGCCGATTGAGACCAACCTAGGCCCCCGCCGCTCGATCAGCCTGGTGGCCCCCGGCAGCAATATTGAGCTGATCGACCCCGATGGCCGGGTGCGCACCACCAGCGGCACCAGCTTTGCCTCGCCCCACGTGGTGGGCACCATCGCGCTGATGCAGCAGCTGGTCGATCGTCAGTTTCGCGCCGGGGTAGCCACTATGCCCATCGAGGGCCGCCACCCGATGGTGATGAAGGCGGTGCTGCTCAACTCCGCTGACAAGCTCAAAGACAGCGGCGACGGCCTGCGCCTGGGCATGACCCGCACCCTGGTGGATGACGCCAACCGCTCCTGGGTAGAGGGCGATGCCTACCGCGATCGCACCATTCCCCTGCACAAAGATTTGGGTACCGGCCACCTCAATGCCTACCGCGCCTACCAACAGCTGTCAGCTGGGGCCTTTGGCCCCGACCAGACGGTGCCCGCCGTCGGCTGGCACTTTACCGCCCTCACCCCGCTCGCCGGGCCAGCCACCGTCCACGACTACGAGTTTGAGGCCCCCTTGCAAGGGGGTAGCTATCTCTCAGCCACCCTGGCCTGGGAGCGGGTGGTCAGCCTGCTCGATGCCAACAGCAACGGCCTCTACGACCCCGGCGAGATCTTTGGCGACCAGGGGCTCAACGACCTCGACCTCTACCTGCTGCCCGCCGACGAAGACGACATCGCCAACAGCCTGTGGTCGTCGGAGAGCGAAGTAGACAGCGTCGAGCATATTTTTTATCAAATTCCGGAAACGGGGCGCTACAAGCTGAGGGTGATCTTGCAGCAGCAGTCCCACAGTGAACCCACCCAGCCCTACGCCCTGGCCTGGTGGTCGGTGCCTGCGCCCTAGGGGTTTGAGCGCGGCGAGAACTGTCTTCTAGCTGTATCTGGCTGTCGCCAGCAAGCCCCTCGCCCGTTTGGAGTCCACAACTTTTGGGAGGAACCCCAGTGGTAGATTTTGCCGTTGCCCTCAGATGCGCCCGCCTGTGTCAAGATGTCTACCGCGACTTTAACGGTCTGCGGTTTTCGGCCTATCCCGACATTGAGCCGGTGTTTGTGGAAAGCCAGGACAACGGCTTTACCGATACCCAGGTGGCGATTCTCAACCA
The DNA here is from genome assembly GCA_036782635.1 of Nodosilinea sp. CTOTU7353. Taxonomy (GTDB): domain Bacteria; phylum Cyanobacteriota; class Cyanobacteriia; order Phormidesmidales; family Phormidesmidaceae; genus Nodosilinea. Next base: position 31,240 of record DAIPYU010000026.1, on the reverse strand, counting down.
GCTCAACAGCGATCGCCTCTACATTGTCTTTCGCGGCTCCGACAAATCCATCGACTGGATCAACAACTTTCAGTTTCGCCAACAGATCTACCCCTACACCGACGGCAACACTGAGGTGAAATTTCACCAGGGGTTTATGACGGCCTACTTTGCCGTGCGCCAGGCCCTGCTCGACGCCATGGATAAATTTGAGGGCCAGCGGGTGATCGTCACCGGCCACAGCCTCGGCGGTGCCCTGGCCACCGTCGCCGCCCTCGACCTCCAGTACAACCTGGGCCGCAAGCACGACCTCAGCTTCGAGGTCTACACCTTTGGCGCGCCTCGCGTGGGCAACCGGGCCATGGTGGAGTCCTATAACGGTCGTATTACCAACAGCGATCGCTTCATCTACGGCTGGGATATTGTCACCCGCGTGCCCCGCACCTGGCAGGGTTTCGACCACGTGGATGAGGTCACGCAGCTCGGCTCACGCTGGACCTGGCAGGTGCTCAGCCGCCGCTTCAGCGACCACTCCCTCGACGCCTACATCGCCGGGCTAGAGGCCGAAATTAAGGCCACCTAACAATCCACACATCTTCAACCCCACCAGCCAGGCTACCAATGCGATTACAGATCCCCTTTATAGAGGGAATCATACTGAATCTGCCTTGGCTAGCCCCGGTTAGGCTGGGCAGACACCGTTTGCCCCTACGCGAGCTGCCTGTTTGGAATCAAGGTTATACGGTTCGGATTTGGTATAAAACACCCACAATGGCTCTGACTGGGTGCGGGTGCCTCGAATGATGGGCTCTCCATGGAGAATTTCATCATCTCGCACCACGTAAAGATAGTCTGTTGCCTGCACTATCCTGCACTACATAGACATTCCAAGTCAGCTACTACTAACTGTATCTGTTCTGCATGTCTTCAAGATTGCTGGTCATGCGCAGCGCAGCACCTGGGGCCAAGGGGCTGCGACCTGCTTCAACTCTAGCCCGCGCCGAAAGATTTCGTCGATCGCCATCATCTCTCCGGTCTCGGTCATAAATTGGTGGTCGGCGGTGGCGCGGATCGTGGTGCCGTCGTCGAGGTGGTATTCAAACACCTCTTGCTGGCGGCGGCGGTGCCACTGGGCCACGGGCTGGGTGTACACATAACCTTGCTCATCCACGCTGAAGACTGAGCAAGGAATGCGCTTCGCGACAATTTCGCCGATGGTGAGGGGGCCGTATTCTAGCGTCAGCAGTTCGGTGTCGGCGCTGAGGCAGTATTCGGCGAACTTCACCATTTGGTCCCAGAGTTCTTCGGCGGTTTTTTTGGCCAGGCCGCGTTCTACTGCGCCGCTGACAAAGTTGCCCTGGTGCTTGAGCATTTCCGAGACTTTCTTTTTACCCATGGCCCGCCGCAGCAGGTCGGCTTGGCCCAGGGAGTAGCCCGCCATATCCTGGGCGATTTTCATGATCTGTTCCTGGTAGACCATGATGCCGTAGGTCTCTTTCAGGATCGGTTCGAGAATTTCGTGGGCAAAGTCGATTTTCTCGCGCCCGTGCTTGCGGTTGATGAACTTGGGAATCAGCCCCGCATCCAGTGGCCCCGGTCGGTAGAGAGCGAGGACGGAAGAAATATCTTCCAGGCCAGAGGGTTTGAGGTCTTTGACGATCTGGCGCATGCCGGAAGACTCTAGCTGGAAGACGCCGCCCAGGTCGCCGCGCTCTAGCAGCTTATAGGTGGCGGGGTCATCCATGGGCAGGTCGTCGGGGTCGATTTTGATGCCGTGGGTGGCCTCGACTAGATCCAGGGTTTTTTGGATCATGGTCAGGTTGCGCAGGCCCAAAAAGTCCATCTTCAGCAGGCCCAGGGCTTCGACATCTTCCATGTAGTACTGGGTGATCACCGAGCCGTCGTTGTTGCGCTGGAGGGGCACAATTTCGTCGAGGGGGTCTTTGGAGATCACCACCCCGGCGGCGTGCATGCCGAAGGTTTTGTTGGTGCCCTCGATGCGCAGGGCCATGTCGATCCAGCGGTGGGTCTGGGGGTCGTTGTCGTACTTTTCTTTGAACTCGGGAGCGGGAGTGTCGTCGGAGATCATCACCTTGAGCTTAGTGGGCTTGCCCCGCGCCACGGGGATCAGCTTCGCCATCCGGTCAGACTCGGCGTAGGGGATATCGAGCACCCGGGCTACGTCCTTGAGTACCGCCTTGGAGGTCATGCGGTTGAAGGTGATGATCTGGGCCACCCGCTCTTCGCCGTAGCGGCGGGTGACGTATTTGATCACTTCGTCGCGGCGGTCGATACAGAAGTCGGTGTCAATATCGGGCATCGACTTGCGCTCGGGGTTGAGAAAGCGCTCGAACAGCAGGCCGTGGTGGATGGGGTCGATGTTGGTAATTTCCATGGCGTAGGCCACCAGGGAACCCGCCGCTGAGCCGCGACCGGGGCCGACGGGGATGTTGTTGTCGCGGGCGAAGCGAATGTAGTCCCACACCACGAGAAAATAGGTAGGGAAGCCCATCTGGATCATCATCTCGATTTCGTATTCGAGGCGATCGCGATACTCCTGGTCAATCTCCCCATAGCTGGTCGCCTTCATGCGCTTCACCAACCCCTCCCGCGCCACGTGACCCATATAGGCTCCGGCGTCTTCGTTGAATTCTGGCGGAATGGGGAAGTCGGGAATGCGCGACTGGCCGAGGATGCCGGTGTAGTCTTCGACTTTTTCGGCCACCTCCAGGGTATTGGCGATCGATTCTTCGATTACCTCCGGCTCCAGGTGATCGCGAAACAGCTGCCGCATTTCGGCGGCGGATTTGACATACTCGGTGCCGCTGTAGCGCAGCCGCTTGTCTTCGGTCAGCAGCTTGCCGGTCTGAATGCAGAGCAGGGCGTCGTGAGCCTCGACGTCGTTGCAGGAGATGTAGTGGCTGTCGTTGGTGCAGATCACCTTGATATCCAGCTCGCGGGCGATCTTGAGGATCTCTACGTTCACCACCCGGTCTTCGGGGGAGCCGTGATCCTGGATCTCCAGGTAGTAATCCTCGCCGAATAGATCCTTATACCACTGGGCCACCTTGCGGGCCACGTCGGGCCGCTTCTGCAAAATCGCCTGGGGCACTTCGCCGCCGAGGCAGGCGCTGGTGACGATCAGCCCCTCGTGGTACTGCTCCAGTAAATCCTTATTGATGCAGGGGCGCGAGAAGATGCCCTTGCCCTGCACCCCCTGGAGGTGGGAGATGGTAGTGAGCTTGACCAGGTTTTTGTAGCCCTGGGTGTTTTTGGCCAGCACCACCTGGTGGTAGCGGGGGCGGCGCTGCTGCTGGTCAATATCGCCGTTGATCAGGTACATCTCGTTGCCGATGATCGGCTTGATGCCCGCCCCTTTGCAGACTTTGATCAGCTCGATCGCACCGTACATGACGCCGTGGTCGGTGAGGGCGATCGCCGGCATGCCCAGCTCCTTGGCCCGGTCTACTAGCTGGGGCAGCTGGCTGGCCCCGTCGAGCAGGCTGTAGGCGCTGTGAATGTGGAGACCGACAAAGGACATGGCGTCGCGGCTCAGTTAGTACAATTTTACTGTCTTGAGCGGCCCTAAACCCAGGTAGTTCTAATTTTAGAATGCTCAAGCTGCCCCCTAGAGTAGCGGATCTTGAGGCGATCTGTCGGTCTACATCTAGTGATTTTTGAGAAAGATAGAAATCGATACCGCCACATATGGGGTCAGGCTCTGGGCCGCCACCACCCCCTGGTAGCCCCGATTCAGGCCTCGGCCCCCGGCCTAAATATTTAATAATGATGCAGTCAGGTCAATTGCACACCAGTTTAGGAGTAGACAATTTGCCATGGCCATCGGACACAGCTGGACTAAACGATATTGGCTGACGCTGCTGCTGTTGGGGGTAGCGGGGCTGCTCATGCACATTAGCTTCTGGTCTACCCCGGCAGAGGCCCTGATGGGCCACGACATTTACTACATTTGGCTAGAGGGCAAGCGCATTATTGTGGGCGAAAACCCCTACGCCCGAGTTTTAGCTGGCGACATGAGAGCCAACGACAAATACGCAACCTACTTTCCGCTGGCCTATCTGTGCTCGGCGCTGGTTCAAAAGGCTGGCTTCCCAGAGTTTTCAGACTGGCTCTACCTGTGGCGGCCCATCTCATTTTTATGTCATCTGGGCATTGTCGCCCTGGCCCTGAGACAGTTTTACCGTCGGGGGCTATGGCTGCTGGGCTTTGTCGCTGCCGCCCTGCTTTTGCTCGGTCGATGGAGCATCTACGTCACTCGGGTGCACCATCTCGAATTTGCGGCCATCTTCTTTTTGCTGCTTTCTTTGGTGCTCTTAAAAAATCAGCCCAGGATGGCCCTGCTGGCCTTTAGCCTCTCGCTGGGCATCAAGCAAATTGCGATTTTTTTGCTGCCGATCTACCTCGTCTATCTGTGGCGAAATAGCGCTAGCGATCGGCGCATTGCCGATGTCGGCAGCGGGTTTTTAATCATGCTGAGCGTGCCCCTATTGACATCGCTACCGTTTTTGCTGTGGGATGCCGAAGGATTTTTTAAGTCGATTCTCTTTTCGGCGACTCGCCTGGGGAGCTCGCACATTGATGCCGCGCCATCTATTGATGTGACCTTCTCTCAGCAGTTTGACTGGCTGGTGGGGCTGCGGGCCAAGCTGCTGATGTTGCTGCTAATGGGGCTGGTTTACCTGAGCTGCCTGAGGGAAACCGTCGGCCTGTTTGTGGCCTCGGCAATGGTGATGATGATTTTTTTGTATTTCAACTCGGTGCTGTTTTTGCAATATTTTTTGTGGCCCCTGTGCCTCGTGGTCTTTGCCCTGGTGGAATGGGCACCGGTACGGGCTAAGCAAGATCCGGGCTAGGGCTGGCGGCGCAAGCGCCAAAGGGCTCATTCTGTGGCACTCTGGGAGGTGGATGCGCGATGGTCAAAGACTGATCTGTTGAGCCACCGCAGCAGCCCCTTCCCTCAGCACCGGCAACCATTGAGCCAAGGCTATGCAAACGCTACCAAACCCCGTCTCCCAGGCCCCCGCTTCCGTTGATCCCTTCGACACCACCATTCATCGCCGCCAGACCCGCCCGGTGCCCGTGGGCAGCGTCACCATCGGCGGCGGTCACCCGGTGGTGGTGCAGTCGATGATTAACGAAGACACCCTCGATATCAAAGGCTCTGCCGCAGCCATTCGTCGCCTGCACGAGATCGGCTGCGAGATCGTGCGCGTCACCGTGCCCAGTATGGCCCACGCCAAGGCCCTGGCCGACATTCGTAAGATTCTTGAAGACACCTACCTGCCCGTGCCCCTGGTGGCCGACGTGCACCACAACGGCATGAAAATCGCCCTGGAGGTGGCCAAGCATGTAGACAAGGTGCGCATCAACCCCGGCCTCTACGTGTTTGAAAAGCCCCAGGCGGGCCGCACCGGCTATTCTCAGAGCGAATTTGAAGACATCGGCAGCAAAATTCGCGAAACCCTAGAGCCACTGGTGGTCTCCCTGCGCGACCAGGGTAAAGCCATGCGCATTGGCGTTAACCACGGTTCTCTGGCCGAGCGCATGCTGTTTACCTACGGCGACACCCCCGAGGGCATGGTGGAGAGCGCCCTGGAGTTCATCCGCATCTGCGAATCGCTCGACTTCCGCAATCTGGTGATTTCGCTGAAGGCGTCGCGGGTGCCGGTGATGGTCGCCGCCTACCGGCTGATGGCCCACCGCATGGACGAGTTGGGCATGGACTACCCCCTGCACCTGGGCGTCACCGAGGCGGGCGACGGCGAGTACGGCCGGATCAAGTCCACGGCGGGCATTGGCACCCTGCTGGCCCAGGGCATTGGCGACACCATTCGGGTGTCGCTGACCGAAGCGCCGGAGAAAGAAATCCCCGTCTGCTACAGCATTTTGCAGGCCCTGGGGCTGCGCAAAACCATGGTGGAATATGTGGCCTGCCCCTCCTGCGGCCGCACCCTGTTTAATCTCGAAGACGTGCTCCACAAGGTGCGCGAGGCCACCAAACACCTCACCGGGCTAGACGTTGCGGTGATGGGCTGCATCGTCAACGGGCCGGGCGAAATGGCCGACGCCGACTACGGCTACGTGGGCAAAACCCCCGGCTATATATCCCTTTACCGGGGCCGCGACGAGATTAAGAAGGTGCCCGAAGCCCAGGGCGTAGCCGAACTGATCAATCTAATCAAGTCCGATGGCCGGTGGGTGGAGCCGTAGGATTGCAGGGCCGAAG
>DAIPYU010000026.1:0-24914 GCA_036782635.1 Nodosilinea sp. CTOTU7353 | reverse complement strand
GAAGGCAGAGGGCAGAAGGCAGAAGGCAGAAGGCAGAAAATAGAAAGGGACTTCTAGAACACGCAAGGGTGTCCCTCGTTCCAATGCTCTGCATTGGAATGCTCGTCGGAGGCTCTGTCTCCTCACAGGAGCGGCAGAGCCGCAAGACTCTGGTGCCCAAGCGGAGCTTGGGCACCAGAGTGAGTACTGTTATTTAGATACTCTACCGATGCTCTAGTTGCATGTGGCATTAAATCGGCCAACTGCACCTGCCACCCGACACCTGATACCTGCCACCCGACACCCCCGAAAACATCTCTGCTGCTAAACGCCACCTACCAACTTAGGAGCTATCCGAAAACGGGCCTAGCCCTTTAGCTCTGGGAAGTCGTTTTTAGATGCGTTCTTAGGGGGCAATGGTTGATAATAGGTGATCTGTGTCGCAATTCCGTTCTAACGCCCCATGTCTAGCGCCTTTCTCGATCGCCTCCACAGCCCCGATCGCCCGGTGATGGTTTTTGACGGTGCCATGGGCACCAACCTCCAGGTGCAAAACCTGACCGCCGATGACTTTGGCGGCCCCGAGTATGAAGGCTGCAACGAATACCTGGTGTTCACCAACCCCAAGGCGGTCGAAACCGTTCACCGAGGCTTCCTTGAGGCCGGGGCCGACGTGATCGAGACCGACACCTTTGGCGGCACAGCGATCGTGCTAGCCGAGTATGACCTGGCGGACAGAGCCTACGAACTCAACAAAACCGCCGCCGCCCTGGCCCGCCGCATTGCCGACGAATATTCCACCCCCGACAAGCCCCGCTTCGTGGCTGGCTCCATGGGGCCGGGCACGAAACTGCCCACCCTGGGCCACATCGACTTCGACACCCTGAAAGACTCCTACGTGGAGCAGGCGCAGGGGCTGATCGACGGCGGTGTGGATCTAATGCTGGTGGAAACCTGCCAGGATGTGCTGCAAGTCAAGGCCGCCCTGAACGCGATTGAAGAGGCTTTCACCGCCACTGGCACCCGTCTGCCCCTGATGGTCTCCGTCACCATGGAGCAGCAGGGCACCATGCTGGTGGGCACCGAAATGGCGGCGGCCCTGGCGATTCTCGAACCCTACCCGATCGACATCCTCGGCCTCAACTGCGCCACGGGGCCAGATTTGATGAAAGACCACATCAAGCACCTGGCGGAGCAGTCGCCCTTTGTGATCTCCTGCATCCCCAACGCGGGTCTGCCCGAGAACGTGGGCGGCCACGCCGTCTACCGCCTCACCCCGATGGAGCTGCGGATGTCGCTGATGCACTTCATCGAAGATCTGGGGGTGCAGGTGATCGGCGGCTGCTGCGGCACAAGGCCCGAGCACATTGCACGGCTGGCGGAGCTGGCGCGGGATCTGCGACCCAGGGAAAGAGCTGTAAGAGTAGGTGAGAAGGTGGGTAGGTGGGTAGGTGAGGCAGATGCACCCACTCACCCACTCACCCACTCACCCACTCACCCACTCCCCAACCCCCGCCCCGCCCTCAACTACACCCCCGCCGCCGCCTCGATCTATAGCCCCCAACCCTACGACCAAGACAATTCTTTCCTGATCGTGGGCGAACGGCTGAACGCCAGTGGTTCGAAGAAATGCCGCGAGATGCTGAATGCGGAGGACTGGGATGGGCTGGTGGCCTTGGCGCGATCGCAGGTCAAAGAGGGTGCCCACGTCCTCGACGTGAATGTGGACTACGTGGGCCGCGACGGCGAGCGCGACATGCACGAGTTGGTGTCGCGCCTAGTCACCAATGTCACTCTGCCGCTGATGCTCGACTCCACCGAGTGGCAGAAAATGGAGGCGGGCCTGAAGGTGGCGGGGGGCAAGTGCATTCTCAACTCGACCAACTACGAAGACGGCGACGAGCGCTTCTTTAAGGTGCTGGAGCTGGCGAAGAAATACGGCGCAGGCATCGTCGTCGGCACCATTGACGAAGACGGCATGGCCCGTAGCGCCGAGAAGAAATTCCAGATTGCCCAGCGGGCCTACCGCGACGCGCTGGAGTACGGCCTGCCTGCCCACGAGATTTTCTTTGACACCCTGGCTCTGCCGATCTCCACCGGCATCGAAGAAGACCGGGTGAACGGGCGCGAAACCATCGAATCGATCCGGCTGATTCGCGAAAATCTGCTCGGCAGCCACATCATGCTGGGGGTGTCGAACGTCTCCTTTGGCCTCAGCTCGGTGGCGCGGGTAACGCTCAACTCGGTGTTTCTCCACGAGGCCATGCAGGTGGGGCTAGACGGGGCGATTGTCAGCGCCGCCAAGATTCTTCCTTTGGCGAAGATCGACCCCGACCACCAAAAGATCTGCCGTGACCTGATCTATGATCGCCGCGAGTTTGACGGCGACATTGTCTCCTACGACCCGCTGACCAAGCTCACCACCCTGTTTGAGGGCAAGAGCCTCAAGAAAAAAGAGGCGATCGCCAAAGACCTGCCCATCGACGAGCAGCTCAAGCAGCACATCATCGACGGCGAGCGCATCGGCCTCGACGACGCCCTGGCCAAAGCCCTCGAAACCCACCCGCCGCTGGAGATCATCAACGTTTTCTTGCTCGACGGCATGAAGGTGGTGGGCGAACTGTTTGGCTCTGGCCAAATGCAGCTGCCCTTTGTGCTGCAATCGGCCCAGACCATGAAAGCCGCCGTCGCCTATCTGGAACCCTACATGGAGAAATCCGACAGTGACGGCTCCGGCAAAGGCACCTTCATCATCGCCACGGTCAAGGGCGATGTCCATGACATCGGCAAAAACCTGGTGGATATCATTCTGTCGAACAACGGCTACAAGGTGGTCAATCTGGGCATCAAGCAGCCCGTAGACGCGATCATTCAGGCCTACCGCGAGCACCATGCCGACTGCATCGCCATGAGCGGCCTGCTGGTCAAATCTACCGCCTTCATGAAAGACAACCTGGAGACCTTTAACCAAGAGGGCATCACCGTCCCTGTCATTCTCGGCGGCGCGGCCCTGACCCCCAAATTTGTCCACGAAGACTGCCAGAAAACCTACAAGGGGCGCGTCGTCTACGGCAAAGATGCCTTCTCAGACCTGCACTTTATGGACAAGCTCATGCCCGCCAAGGCGGCGGAGAATTGGGATGATTTGAAGGGGTTTTTGGATGAGGCAGAAGGGGAAGAGGGGGTGCAAGGTATAAGGTCTACGGTGCAGGGGGATGAGTCTGCCGCAGGGCCTGAAACCGTAAACCGTGAACCTCAAACCGTAAACCTCCCCCCTGACACCACCCGCTCCGACGCCGTTGACCCGGCGATTGCCCGCCCCACCCCGCCCTTCTGGGGCACCCGCGTGCTGACTCCGGCAGATATCTCGCTGGAAGAGGTGTTTGCCTATTTGGACCTACAGGCGCTGTTCGTCGGCCAATGGCAGTTTCGCAAGCCCCAGGAGCAGTCCCGCGAAGAGTACGACGCCTTCTTGAAAAAAACCGTGCATCCCATTCTCGATACTTGGAGAGCTCGGATTCTCTCAGAAAATTTGCTCCATCCCCAACTCGTCTACGGCTACTTCCCCTGCTTGGCCGAGGGGAATTCGCTGCACATCTACGACCCCACTGTAATGGATGCACCCATCCACCCATCCACCCATCCACCCATCCACCCAGATCCCATCGCCACCTTCACCTTCCCCCGCCAAAAATCCCTGCGGCGGCTCTGCATTGCTGACTTTTTCTTGCCGAAGGAGCTGGCAAAACCGGGCGAATTTGACGTCTTCCCCATGCAGGCGGTGACGGTGGGCGAGATCGCCACGGAGTTTGCCCAAAAGCTGTTCCAGGCTGATCAGTACACTGACTACCTCTACTACTACGGCCTGTCGGTGCAGACGGCGGAGGCGCTGGCGGAGTGGTGCCACACCCGCATTCGCCACGATCTGGGCTTTGGCGATGCGGAACCTACCACCCTGCGGGAGGTGTTGCAACAGCGCTACCAGGGGTCGCGCTACAGCTTTGGCTACCCGGCCTGCCCGAATATGGCCGACCAGCCGGTGCAGCTGGAGCTGCTGGGGAGCGATCGCATCGGCATGACCATCGACGAGAGCGAGCAGCTGTATCCCGAGCAGTCTACTACTGCGATCGTGGCCTACCACCCGGCGGCGAAGTATTTCAGCGCTTAGTACAATGCTGGCTCACGGCCGTCAGCATTCTGCGCTGGGCCTCGTTTACAATGGTCACATCGGACTTAATGGCTGTTGCTATGTCGCCTCAACCCTCAGTCTCGGCTGGTTCTCTGGCCACTCTCTACGAGCAAGACTATGCCCTCTGGTTAGACACCACCTGCCAGTTGATTAAGGCAGGCCGCCTTGTAGATGTAGACATTGCTAACCTACTGGAAGAACTAGACGACATGGGGCACAGCGAAAAACGGGTATTGACCAACAATTTGATCGTGGTGTTGATACACCTGCTCAAGTATGCATATCAGCCCGGTCAGCGCTCCAATAGCTGGCGGTTTACCCTCAAAGAGCATCGCCGCCGGTTACAGGAGGCGCTGGCCGCTAGCCCCAGCCTAAAGCCTTATTTTGATCAGATATTGGCCGACTGCTACCGCGAATCGCGCGACTTAGCCGCCACCGAAACCGGGGTTCACTGGGAAAATTTTCCGCTTGAAAGCCCCTTTACCAAAGAGCAGGTGCTCGACCGCGAGTATCTGCCGCAGTAGGGCCGGGCCGTTAACGACCGTCTACCCCATTGCCCAGCGGCAGTGGCGGCAGCCCATCGGCAAATAGTGCCAGAGCCGGGTTAAACTCCGCCTCTAAATCCGTCCCGGCCTCATTCCCATCTGCGGGCACAATGCGGGCCGACTCTAGGCCACCAAAGTCAAACAGATGGGTATCGGCCAACTGCGACGGGTCAACATTTTGCAGGCTGCGAAACAGGGTCTCGGTGCGGCCCGGCCACTGTTTTTCCCAGGTGTGCAGCATTTCCTTGATTTGGGCGCGCTGCAAATTGGCCTGGGAGCCACACAGCGTGCAGGGAATGATCGGAAACTCGCGGTAGCGAGCATAACGGGCGATGTCGGCCTCGGAACAGTAGGCCAGGGGGCGAATGACGATGTGGCGGCGATCATCCGTCAACAGTTTGGGGGGCATGGCCTTGAGCCTGCCGCCGTGGAACATATTCAAAAACAGCGTCTCGAGCATGTCGTCGCGGTGGTGGCCCAGGGCGATCTTGGTGGCCCCCTCCTCGGCGGCGACCCGGTAGAGCACGCCCCGCCGCAGCCGCGAGCACAGACTGCACATGGTTTTGCCTTCGGGGATCACGCGCTTGACGGTGCTGTAGGTGTCTTGCTCGACAATGCGGTAGGGCACGCCGATCGCCTCAAAATATTCTGGCAGCACCTGGGTGGGAAAGCCCGGCTGCTTTTGGTCGAGATTCACCGCCAGCAGGTCGAAGTGAACCGGGGCGCGGCGCTGGAGATGACGCAGGATATCCAGCAGCGTGTGGGAGTCTTTGCCGCCAGAGACGCAGACCATGACCCGATCGCCCTCATGGATCATGCCGTAGTCGGCGATCGCCTGGCCCATGCGCGATCGCAAAAACCCCTGGAGCTTCTTAAAACTGTTGGATGTGGGCTGCTGGGGGGCGGCCATGGGCGCAGACTCCTGGGCGGCAAAGCGATTGTCACCCTATTTTAAGCGGCCAGCGGCTCGGTTTCTCTAGCCTGGATTATTCACGACGGGTAAATAGATCACAGAAAAAAGAGCCTGAAACACTTTAGAATCAGGCTCTTCAACGAATTAAGTGGTTCTATTCTGCCATGACAACGTGTAAAACGGAACTGCCGTTTGATTTTCCCCAGCCCCGCCCGCTGGACGTGCAGTTTTCCGATTTAGAACTGAGTTCAGACGCGGGCCTGCGATCGCCCGCCGGCTCCCTCAAATAGTTCCCCAAAACCGTGACGCGCTTATTTTTTCCAGATCTGTGTAACAGCTTTAGGGCACTGACATAAATTTTCCGCAAACCATGCTATGAAACCAGGCTCAAATAGCGTCCTCATTCCGTCTGGCCCAATTAAGCCCCAATTAAGCCCCCAATTAAGCCGTTGATATTCAGTTAAGAGTGTTCCAGCTAAATACTGATCCAGAGTTTTACGGCAACAGGCTCAACGGGCTGAGTTTGCGACATTAAAGGGGACGTTTATTTAGATGGAATACTCTAAGGGAAATCTGACAAGGACCAACCATGGTGCGGTTTTGCTCCTGGCTGCGATCGCCCTGGCTGCCGTTGTCAGCTCACCGGGGAGGGCCAAGGCGGTCGAGTCGCCCGATAGCCAGGCGGGATTGCTGGCCGATATTGCCTTTCAGTATGCTGAGCTGAACGATGCCGAGCGCTGGAGCACTGTCGCCGATCAGGCACTGCGCTCTACCAGAGCCATGGATTCCCAATGTTTTCAGGCAAATCCGTTGGCTAAGGTGGCGGGCAGCTATCTGCTGATTGGCCAAGAGCGCCAGGGGCAAGCGCTGCTGGCCGAAGCCATTACCACCGCCAAACGCCAGGCGGCAACGGGCTGTAGCGGTAGCGCCACGTCTCCGACAGAATCGCTGCTAAATCGCGCCAAAGAATATGCCGAGGCCGGATATCTAGATTTAGCGATTGAAATCGGCCTGACCCTAGGCGACCCCCTGACGCTGGCAGAGTTGGCAGGCCACTTGTCTGAGTCAGGGCAGTCTAAACGTGCCACTGAGCTACTTGACCAGGCGATCGCCCTCGCCCAGACAATACCGATCACAGATATAGACTATAGAACCCTCACCTTGGTTTCCATGGCAGAACGGCTGCGGCTGACCGGCCAAGCCAAGCTGGCGCGGCCTGTGCTAGACAACGCCCTAGAGAGCATTACTACCCAAGCCCCGTCGAGCGACGCCGCTTCAATGCAAATTCTTTCCCGCCTGCGGGTCGCTACGGAGTTGACGGCCATTGATGCCGCGTCCGAGGCTATAGCGGTGCTCGATCAAACAGTGTCTCAAATTCAAACGCTTTCCGACCAACCCTATCCCCTTGATTCAATCGTTTACCAAATAGATGCCGCCCTTCTGTACGCACAGCTGGGGCAACCATACCAGGCTGAAACTCTTTTGACGAACACCTTTGCCATGGCTGAGGCCATGGTTGATGATTCCAGTCGCCTTCGAGCCGACGCCCTAGGCCGGGTAGCCGAGGCCTACGCCAGGCTCGACAACCTTGATCGGGCGCTGCAAATTGCTCAGGCAATTCAGCCTGGGATAGCTCAGGAAGCGGTCTTTCAGAAACTTGCGATCTCCCAATCTGAGGCCGGTTACCCAGAGTCAGCGGTGGCCCTGGCGCAGTCCAGTGGCAGTCGTCGTAACACCACGTTCACCGAGATCACCCGACGGTACTTGGCAAATCAGCAGACTGATCAGGCCTGGGCGTTTGTTCAAGCTGAGCAGGTACAGGGCATCACGGCTGAGGTTGTCCTGGGCTTTTTAGAGTCGGGTCAGCCCGACCAGGCGTGGCAAATTGTCCAAGCTAGCGGATTAGAAGGGCTAGATGCAGACACTGCTCTGGCCCAGACCCAGGCGGGCCAGCCCGACCAGGCCTGGCAACGGCTGGAGGGGCAGACCCTGGACTGGCTAATGCCCGAGATCGCAGGGGAATTTGCTCAGCAGCGGCAGCTCAGCTCGGCCATCCAGGTAGCAGAATCTATCGGCGATAAAACATACCAAGCCCAGGCTCTAATGGCGATCGCCCAAGGCTACAGTCCTCAACCCTCAGCCCAGCAAGGGTTTTTTCGAGGGGCGATCGCAAATCTAGCCGACTTTGTTCGCGGAGTGTTTGGCGACTCACATCGAGAGACAGCGATCGCAGCCCTCGACCGAGCCCTTGAGATCACGCTGTCTCCCTAGAACGCAAAAGCCCCCGATCTTCATCGGGGGCTTGATTAGCCTAACAATTGACGGAACGCTTAGCTAGCGGAAGCACCGCCACGGCTGTAGGTGGCCCAAAAGCTGGGATGCACTTTGCCCTGGATGTGGTTCCAGTACTTAGCGGCATCTTCCGGTAGCCCCGCTTCAGTGGCCAGCCGAGACAGCATCGATTGCTGACGCTGTTTGACCGAGCGATGACAGCCCATCATGTTCATGCGGGCGCGGTCTTCGATGCTGACGCTGGTAGCCGCCGCCGGGGCTGCGGGGATGACCGCAACCTCAGGAGCCGCCTCAGCCGCCGCCGGGGTACCGTTGTGGTAAGCCACACCGCGATAGACCAAGTCTAGGGTGGACTGTTGAACCGGAGCTTTTTTGACCGTGCGGAATCGGATATCCACGCCGCGGAACTTGCCAACGTCATCGGTTACGTTAGATTCCACGGTGGGGGGGGTGTAGTCGTAGCTTACGCCGCGATAGGTGAGTTTCATGGGGTCGCCTCCAAAAGATCAAGGGTTTGATCAGAACATTGGGGCGCGTTCCTTCGGGGGCTATTAACCCCTACTTCCGTCTCACTCTAATCAGAAAAGAAAGAGCGAGATGAACGAATTTCTGATTACTTCTGTATCATAAGCTACGGTTTTGAGTCATGTCAAGGAAATTGTCGTTCTGTATAATATTTTACATAATCCTATGTGCCTTTAATTTGAGAAGTTTCAAGCATTCAGCCGAAACTCCGAGAAAATTTGCCAGTTTTGCCGCCCCGGGAAGCGATTAAGGCGATCGCCGCTTTGCCCGCCGTGGCGCATCAGGGTGATCTGCGGCACCACAAACTCGGCGACAAACGGACGATCTTGAAACTCCGCCCAGGCGTCATGGAAGGCCTCGCGGGTCAAGTCTCGAAAGCCCACGGTGGCATGGGGCACAAACTGGGGCCGACCTTTGGCCACCGCATCGACAATGCCGCAGGTGGTTTCTAAATGGGCCATCAACGCAAGCTGAAGGGCCGTCAACGTCTCGGTCTGCACCACATCCACATAGATGACGCGGGGGGCAAAGGCGCTGAAGTTTTTGAGCTGCACAGGCACAGGCGATCGCCCCCGCGCAAAGGCAGCCAGCACCCGCTCTAGCTCGCTTACTCGCCCCTCCGCCCAGTGAAACGGCGGCTGTAGAGTAATGTGGGGCGGCGAGTTGAGGGCACCCTGGCTGCCAAACCGCCGCCAGATCTCCTGCTGGATTGCCGTAATCTCCTCCTGCACTGCCACCGGCGGCAGCAGCGCCACAAAAAAATGAGCCAACCCTGGGCCGCTAGTCATCGGTCAAACCCAAGAAAACCAGCACCCTGCCGAACCAACAAAATCTGAGCATCACACCCACTCACCCATCCACCCATATACTCCTCCACGCCAGGGCAGACACACAGGTCTGCCCCTACCCATCCACCCATTCACCCATCCACCCATTCACCCTAGGGCCAGCGATTACGCTCCTGATCGCGATCATAAAAGGTCAGCCGCGCGTAACCCAAATAGGTCGAGCGCGTCACCTCTCCCACCGGGTAGGCGTCGGCTCTAAACAGGTAAACCCCGCCAAAGCGAGGGTTGCGCACGGGCCGCAGGGCCAGGGTAATGGGTGCGCCAGGGGCGGCGGGCGGGTCAAAGGTGACGGTTAGGGTGCGGCTGTCGCGGTCTTCGCTGGGCTGCCCCAGGGGCAGGGGCACGCGACCATCAGGGGTTTCGGCAAAGGCTCGGGTGGCGTCTAGCCGATAGCGAAAGGTGGGGTCGTAGCCCTGCTCAAAGGACTGCTCCCATCCGAGCAACTCTGGTTCTCCGGTTGAAACCAGACTTTTAAAGTCTAGCGCCGCTGCCCAGGGATGACCGCTAGCGCCTAGCTATCAAACAGATTGAGCTGCACCTCGGGCTTCACCCGCATCACCACCAGGGTCATGTCGTCGTCGTTGCTGCGATCGCCGCCAATGAAGCGATCAAGCAGATCAAAGGTGTAGTCTAAAATCTCCTCCGCCGAAGAGCAGTTGCGGCAGGCCCACTGCAGGGCGCGCTCCAGGTTTTCTTCTTCAAAGCGCTCGCCGCGCGGGTTGGCTGCCTCGGTGAAGCCGTCGGTGTAAAACACCACCGTGTCGCCGGGCTGAAGCTCTACCTCGGCCTCGCAGTACTCGGTATTCATATCTAGACCCAGCAGCATGCCAGGGGTATCTAGACGCATGAAGGTGTTGGTCGCGGCCTGCCACAGCAGCGGCGGGTTGTGGGCCGCGTTGCCGTAGGCCAGGCGGCGGGTCTTGGGGTTGTACTCGGCGTAAAACAGCGTCACAAACCGGTTAGAGCTTTCAAGATCGCTGTGCATGACAAAGTTTAAGTCTTGCAGAATGCGGGCCGGAGAGTGGCCGTTGAGCACCTCCGTGCGCAGCATGCCGCGCATCATAGTCATGATCAGCC
Organism: Nodosilinea sp. CTOTU7353; assembly: GCA_036782635.1. Lineage (GTDB taxonomy): Bacteria > Cyanobacteriota > Cyanobacteriia > Phormidesmidales > Phormidesmidaceae > Nodosilinea. The sequence goes on along the minus strand of DAIPYU010000026.1, from coordinate 14,546 downwards.
CGGCGGGCACGCCCTTGCCCATGACATCGCCGATGGCAAAGCTCCAGGGGGCCGCCGCCGTCTGCGGCGTACTGGCATGGCGCAGCTGGTCAAAGGTGGTGGGAATAAAGTCATAGTAGTCACCCCCCACCCGGTGGGCCGTCTGGCACTTAGCCGCCAGATCCATCCCCTGAATGGCCGGGCACTGGCGGGGCAGCAGCTGGAGCTGAATTTCGGCCCCGATCTCGAGTTCGCGGTCGAGGCGTTCTTTTTTGCGCACCGCCGCCGTCAGTTCGTTGTTCTCAATGGCTACCGAGGTCTGGTCGGCCACTAGGCGCACCAGCTTTTGGCGAGTCTCGGTCCAGGCGTAGTCGGGGTCACGGCTAAACACGTAGAGCCGCCCGCGCTCCACATTCTGCACAATGATGGCGGTGCCAAACAGCTTAAAGTCGTCGCCCAGGTAGCGGTTTACCTGGCGATCGAGGGCCAGCATGGCGTTGCGCGCCATCGACATGACGCTGCTCTCGGGGGCCGGCTGAAAACTGTTGGTCACCTGGCGGGTCGCCGCCTCCAGGGCCGATCGCACCCCCTGGCACTGGTCTTCGCTCTGACAGTGCAGCCGCTCTAGGCGCACCTGCCCATCGGCGCGAAACAGCACTAGGGCACCGCCGCTGGCGTCAGTCACCCGGCTGGCAATCATGGGGATCAGCTCTAGGAACTGGTTCAGGTTGTTGAGGCTGCGCAGGGCAAACCCCAGGGAGCTGAGCAGATCTTGAATTTTGTACTGCTCACGCTGGAGCCTCGCCACTAGCTCCTTCAGGGCAAACACTGGCGGCGTATCGGGTAGGGCGCTACTGCTAGCGCTCTCAAAGGAAGGGGATGGCCCGGATGGCATGGGAAAAGCTGTCATGGACGACCTTGGCAGAATAGGCTCGAAAGCGGCTTTCGAAAAACCTAGCGAACGAAACGACCAACTAAATATATGAGCTAAACAAGAATTTGGCGCACGTCGCTGGGTTAAAGCTGAGAAAACCCTGATTTCTGGCTATAAACAGCAACTTTTACCCAAGCACTCCTGGCCACCAGCGCCAGGGGATAGCCCATAGTAACGCACAAATTGAAGGCCAAGGATAGCATTCGTGAATGGCTTTAGCTCCCTCTTGGGGGGGAGATGGGTGGGTGGGTAGGCGGGTGGATGGGTAGGTGGGTGGATGGGTGGATGGGTAGGTGGGTGCATGGGTAGATGGGTAGGGGCAGACCTGTGTGTCTGCCCTGGCGTGGATGAGGTGAGTAGGTGGGTGGATGGGTAGGTGGGTGCATGGGTGGGTGATGCCAAATTCAAATTACGTAACCTCGATTTCCAAGCAGCCTAGCCGTAGGATTTATTGCGTTCGCCCAGAGGCATTGGGGGATAACCAGACAGAATGTAGGGGCGAATGGCATTCGCCCAGGGGTACTGGGGGATAACCAGACAGAATTTAGTTATGAGGTTGAAGACGGTGGGATTGCCACCAGCGGTGGCAGAGGGCTAGGGCGGCGGCCTGGCTGTGGCAGACTACGGGGTAGTCGAGGTGGGGCCGAGACAAAACATAGAGCGGGATGCCGAGCCGTTCGGCGATCGCCCGCTTGGTGGCTTCGCCCCCTGGCCCGCCGGAGGCTTTGGTGATCACTCGGGTAATGCGCCACTGCTGCCAGAGGGCCTGCTCTAGGTCGGCCGTAATGGGCGGGCGCAGGGCAATCAGGCGATCGGGGGTGAAACCCGCCGCTAAGGCTGCGCCTAGGGCTATGGGCGATGGCAAAATGCGGGCAAATAGGGTGGCCTGGGCCTGCCAGGGGGCGAAGTGGTGCAGCCAGCGATAGCCTAGGGTGAGCAACACCCGCTGCCCCGCCAAGGTTTCGGGGGTGAGCAGTGATTTCAGGTTTGCAACCGGGCGAATGAGTGAGGGGGCGGCAGATGGCTCTAGGCTAGGGCGCTCGTAGCGCCAGTAGGGCAGGTTGAGGGCCTGGGCGGCGGCGATCGCCCCCTGAGAAATCTCCACCGCAAAGGGATGTGACACATCCAGCACGGCCCCAATGCCCTGGGCCTCGATAAAGTCTCCCAGGGTCGCCACCTCTAGCCCGCCCACCCGCACCCTGAGGTTTGGGTTTTCGCTGTAGGATTGCCGGGCCGCCGCCGTGGTCACGGTCACCAGACAGGGTACCGCCGCCGCCGCCAGCCCATGGGCCAGGGTCACCGCCTCCCCCGTGCCGCCAATCAGCCAAAGCACTACCTCGTTCTGCTCCATTTCACTCCCCAGGCAGACGCTGCCCTGCGTTTGGGTTCCGTAGGCTGATCCACATAATTAAAGGTATGCCATGTTTGTTCAAAATAGCGAAAATCAAACGCTGATTAAGGTGATCAACCCCGAAGATTTGTTTAACCCGCTGCACGATACGGTGCAGGGTCGGCAGCAGGCTGGCGAAGAAGAGCAGCCGCCTGAAGACTACGCCAAAGCTCAGCTAATTTTCCCATCCGGGGAGCCGCTGCCCCAGTGCTGGGTTGACCCCAACTATCAGCTTTAAGCTCTTGCCCCCTGACCTACCGCGCACCTGGCCCAAGACTCTGGTACGCTTTGCGGAAGTCTTGCTGTGGGGGAGAGTTGACCCTGTGATCAAACCACTGATGTTGATTCCCATTGTCGCCTTTGCCAAGCTGCTGACGCTGCTGTTGAGGGCGTCGGGGCGGGGCTCGGGCACCGCCCTGCCGGGTTACCTGGTGGGGCGCTACTTTCCTTTTGTGCTGGAGGCGCTGGTCAGCCAAATTCCCACCGTGGTGGTGATCACCGGTACCAACGGTAAAACCACCAGCCAGACCATGCTCAGCGCCATTCTCGACCAGATGCCCAGGGCCAGGGTGCTGCGAAACAAAGCCGGGGCCAACCTCAGCCAGGGCATTTTGTCGGAGCTGCTGAAGCAGAGCAGCGCCCTGGGACGGCTCAACTTCACCCACGCCGTTCTAGAAATAGAAGAGGCCACCCTACCCCGCATCGCCAGCCTGCTCAAGCCCAATATCATTGCCGTCACCAACCTCTACCGCGACCAGCTTGATGCCTACGGCGAGATCGACCACACCGAAAAGTTGATTCGCGACGGCATCGCCCAGTGCTCCACCGCCGCCGTGGTGGTCAACGGCGACGACCCCCGCACCTCGCGCCTCACCCAGGGCCTGGGCAACGCCACCTACTACATGTCTCTGGCCCCCGAGTACGCCCGGTATCTGCCCTACGAGGGCAAGGTCAATAGCCGCATTCCGGGCAGCCAGGGGCTAGAGGCCACCAACATTTGCATCAACCCAGACCTGACCACCGATTTTTCAGTGCAGGGTCTGATCAATGGTGATGCCGTCAATCTGCCCCAGGCCAAGACCGTATCGCCGGGGTTCTTTCATGTCTACAACGGGCTGACGGCGATCGCGATCGCCCACCTGCTCGGCATTGATGGGGCCACGGCGATCGCCGGCCTGCAAACTTTCAAACCCGCCTTTGGCCGGGGCGAAATTCTCACCCGCCGCCAGGGCGACAAGTCGGTCAACTACCGCCTGCTGCTGGTCAAAAACCCCGCCAGCTTTAGCCTCAGCCTAGAGCTGCTGCGCAATATTCCCGCCCTGAAGCTCATTCTGGCCATCAACGACAATACTGCCGACAGCAAAGACGTCTCCTGGCTGTGGGATAGCGAGCTAGAGCGCCTCAACCCAGCCGATATTGACTGGATAGTCTGCACCGGCATTCGCGCCAAGGACATGGCCGTGCGGCTCAAGTACGCCCTAGACGCCCCCCCCGGCCCAATGCCAACTGTAGAATCAATCCGCCAGGCGATTGATTTATCCTTTGAAAAAGCCAACCCCGGCGACACTGTCTTTGTGCTGCCCACCTACACCGCTATGCTCGAATTCCGCAAGCTTATGGGCAAAACCCTCGATATTGTCTAGGGTCTACCTCACAGAAGCGCTAGACAATGGTGGGCAATGCCCACCCTACGGGACCTACCCATCCACCCATCCACCCGCCCACCCATCCACCCGCCCACTCATCCACCCGCCGACCCATCCACCCCCATGCCCCCCTCCCTCACCCTCACCCACCTCTACCCCGACCACCTCAACCTCTACGGCGACACCGGCAACCTGATCGTGCTGCGCCGTCGCTGCCAGTGGATGGGCATTGACTGCACGGTGAAGGCGCTCTCCATGGGGGAGGTGGCCCAGGCGGGCCAGAGCGATCTCTACTTCATGGGCGGCGGCCAAGACACCGACCAGGTGGCGGTGGTCGAAGATTTTTACCAGCTTAAGTACGACGCCATTCGCTCCGACACTGAGGCGGGGGTGCCTTTTTTGGGTGTGTGCGGCGGCTACCAGCTGATGGGCCACACGTTTCTCATGGGCAATGGTGAAGAGACGCGGGGCCTGGGCATTATCAACGTCAGCACCCGCGCGCCGGGCACCGAGGTGAAACAGCGGTGCATTGGCAACCTAATTGTCGAAATTGCCGCCGCCACCTACGCCGACATGCAGACGATATACGCCACCCCCCGTAAGATTCCCCGCACCCTGGTGGGGTTTGAGAACCACTCGGGCCAAACCTACCTGGGCGAGGGCGTCGAACCCCTGGCCAAAACCATCGCCGGGTTTGGCAACAACGCCACCGCCGAGCACGAGGGGGCACGCTATAAGAATGTCTTTGGCAGCTACATGCACGGGTCGCTGCTGCCCAAAAACCCCCACTTTGCCGACTACCTAATCGGCCTGGCCCTGCGCCACAGGTATGCTGACGCCACCCTGCCCGCCCTGGCTGACACCGAAGAACTGGCCGCCCACAGCTATGCGGTGCAGCGCTATGGCCAAAGGTGAGAGGTACGGTGCACGGTTTACGGTTTACGGTGCAAGGTCTGTCGTGAACCGTGTACCCTGCACCGTGAACCTCTAACCCGTTAATTAGGTTAGTCGTAGAGGAAACCAGTCCCGATGACGAAGGCAAGCCCCAAGGTGTTAGTGGGTCGGCCATTGCCCAAAAGCCCCTGGCTGGCGGTTAACCTGTCGGCGGCGCTGCCCGGGGTGGGGCAGATGTACGACGGTGCGATCGCCCGCGGATTCGTCATCTTCGCTGCCTTCTGGGGCCTGATCGGCTTTATTCTCTGGTCGATCTTTGCCCCGACGGGCAATACCCTGCGGGGGCTGCTCTGCCTGATTCCCCTGATGAGCCTCTATATATTTGGCCTGTGGGATAGCCACCACGTCGCCAAGCGGGGGGTTACCCTCGATGAGTTCAGTCCGCTGCGGTATCAGTCTCAAGATCCCTGGTATCCGGTGTTTCTCTCCCAGGTGTTGCCGGGGCTGGGGCAGTTGTTTTTGCAGCGGGCGGCGGTGGGTGGGGTGCTGCTGATTTTGGGCATTCTGGTGGGCTACCTGGCCAACTTTGCCCCGGTGCTACTGCCGGTGCCGCCGCTGATCTGGGCGGCGGCCTGCGGGTTGGCCTACTGGGCGGCCCCGGCCCAACGGCGGCAGTGGGGCATTTTAGCGCTGCTGCTGGCGGCGGTAATGGCCACTCGTCTGACCATGGGCTCGATTCCCTTTGTAGTGCCCAAGCTGGTAGTGCAGTGCCTTGTGCCCAGCGAGTCGATGCTGCCGACGCTGGCGGTGGGCGATCGCATCTTCGTGCGCCCCCGCCCCGCCAATCACCCGCTGGCGGTGGGCGACATCATTGTCTTCACCAACCTCGAAAACACTCCCCTAGAAGCAGCTGGAGGGCTAGAGAACCTGTTGGTCAAGCGGGTGGTTGCCCTGGCTGGTCAGCGAGTCGAAGTGCGCAACGGCCAGGTGTGGCTTGACGGCAGCCCCCTGGTCGAGCCTTACATTGCTGAACCCATGGCCTACCAGTGGGGGCCAGAAACTGTGCCCGAGGGCCACCTGTTTGTGCTCGGCGACAACCGCAACAACAGCCGCGACTCTAGCATTTGGGGGTTTTTGCCCCGCGCCCATCTGGTGGGTAACGCCTACAAAATCTACTGGCCACCCCAGCGGGTGCAGCCGCTGCCCTAGGGGTGGGGCAATATTTCAAAAAAGTCTTCCCAGTTCTTGAATCTGGGCTAAGCTAATTGGCGATGTTTGCTGCTCCCACATCACCTGATCGCACCCATGATTTGGCGACTCCCCAACGTGCTTCTGCTAGCTTTGGCTAACCCATTTAGAAGGGATTTACTCAGGGCCCTAGCCTCCAACTCTAGGCGCATAATTCGACCTAGGACGCTGCTGCGGCTGGGTTTGGTCACCCTGGTAGCCCTGGTGATAGCTCTTCCCCGGAGCCTCGCCCCGGCCTCGGCCCAAGACCTCACCGCCGCGATGTGGACTCGCGCTTCCTTCCCGGTAGAAAACTTTCAGACCTACACCTCTCCCTTTGGCTACCGCAATGACCCCTACAGCGGCAATTCTCGGTTTCACTACGGGCTAGATTTGGCCGCCCCCAACGGCAGCTACATTCGCAACTGGTGGGGGGGCGAAGTGCTCTGGGTCGAAGCCCAGGGCGCTTGCGGCACCTCGGTGGCCATTAAGTCAGGCGAGTGGACTCATATTTACTGCCACATGCATGGCACTGTCGAAGGCAGCGGTCCCAATCGAACCATGATTGATCGCGATGGCGGCATTCAGCTGCGGGCGGGGCAGACGGTGCCCGCTGGCGCGCGCATTGGCCGCGTCGGCATGACCGGCCGCACCACTGGGCCACACCTGCACTGGGGTCTCAAGTACCAAGACAACTGGGTTGACCCGGCCCTAGTGCTGCGGGCGATGTATGTCGGTCAGCAGGCGGCGCTCTAGGGTCGCAATGCCTGATTCCCACTGGCCAGGGCTGCGGTGGATTCCCTGGCTCGGGATATTGATACTGATGGCAGGGATCGCGTTTGCCCATCCAGCCCAGGCGGCGGAAAGTCATCCTCTGCTCACGGTGGATCTGCTGCGGCAGCGGCTGGCGACCCCGGTGCAGCGGGAGGGGAGGCCTACGATTGACCTGCGCAACTACACCCTTGACCTACGCCCTGATAGTGCGCTGACGGATGGGTTTTACCGACTGCTCAGCAGCGGCCTACAGAAACCGGCCACCACCCCAACCTTAGACCTGAGCTACGCGGTGGTGCGGGGGGATCTCGATTTTCAGCGCCTGGGCCAGCGAGAACCCCTCTACGGCGATAACCTGTCGCCCCTGCTGAGCGAAGCGGGGCAGGCGCAGCTGAGGCGCGATCGCACTCGTCTACTGCAACTCAGTCGGCTGTCGCAATCGCTGCTGATTCAGGGCCAGAACAGCAGCCAGCAAATCTACGTGTTTAAAGCGCCGCTGGTGGCGGTGCAAACTCGCTTCATTGGCCAGGTGCAGGGGGGCGACACTTATTTTTTAGGGCGACTACTGGCCTCCGGGGCGGTGTTTGAGCAGGGGCTGTCGGTGGCGGGGGCGCGGTTTAACCGGGCGGTCAATTTTTCTGGGGCCGACTTTCGCCAGGGGGTACAGGCTAAGAGCAGCCTGTTTTTTGAGGCGGCCCGCTTTGACCAGGGTCAGTTTCGCAGTGGGGCCAACTTTCAAGGGGTCGAATTTAAGGCCGACGCCAATTTTAGCCGGGCAGTGCTGGCGGGCGATCTCAACTTTAGCCGGGTGCAGTGGCAGGGAGTGGCCGACTTTGCCCGCACCGGCTGGCAGGGTACGGCCTTTTTTGTGCGCAGCTATTTTGCTAAGGCGCTGTTTTTTACCGAGGCTCGCTTTGATGCGCCCCTGGTGCTGCGCCAAGCCCGTTTTGGCGAGCCGGTCAACCTGCGCAACGCGGTGCTGGGGGGCGAGGTGGACCTGGGCGATGCTCTGTTTCCGCCATCGGCCTACCTCAACGTGGCCGGGATGGAGTTTAGTCTGGAGCAAACCCAGATTTTGGGCACCCCCGGCAAGATTGGCCGAGTATTTTCGGTGCCGCAGCTGGCGGGCAATGAAACCCTGCTGCGCAACTTAGAGCGCAACTTTCGCCGTCTAGAGCAGATCAGCGACGCCAACTACATTGCCTACACCGCCGAGCGGCTGCGCCTCAAAACCTGGCAGCAGCGGCTGCTGGGCACCAACCTCAACACCGCCTCGGTGACGGCCCTGGTGAGGGCGGGCTTTACCGAAATCCAGGCGGCGGCAGTGGTCAAGCAGCGGCAGGAGCAGCTTTTCATTGGTACTGAGGGCGTGCTGAGTGTACCCGGAGTCGATTTGGCGTCTTATCTAAAGGTGCGCGATCGCATCTTTGCCCTAAATGCGTTTCCCCTTACCCGGCGGCTGACCTTGGCCCTACAGTGGCTGTGGCTGGGGGGACTGGTGGTGCTCAGCCGCTACGGCACCAGCTTTGGCCTCACCTTTGGGCTGGGGCTGGTGGCGATTCCGATCTTTGCGCTGATGTTTTGGTTTGTAGAGCGCTACCGCCGCCGCCGGGTGCCGCCCATTTTGCCGCCGCTGACGGAGGGGCTGTGGCTAGGGGGAGGCTGTGCTGTGTTGCTGGGGCTGGGGCTAAATGCCCTGCGCGCCGCCGACTATCCACTGCTGGCCCTGGGGTTCTTGTCGGTGCTGCTGGTGCCCGTACCTGCCCTGCTGATTGGCCTGTTGCTTAAACAGGGCCGCTACCACGATTTAATGGATGAAAGCTACTTTGTTGAAGACGGTAGCCTGCGCCAGTTGCGGCTGCTGATTGCGCGACTGCCGGTGATTCCCAAGTTTCCGTTCTTTCGAGATCGCTACACCTACCTGCTGCTCGACCGCCGCTGGAACTGGCTCAACTACCTCGATTTCAGCATCAACAACTGGCTTAAATTTGGCTTTAATGACATCCGGTTACGAGATCAGCATGTACCGGGGTTGATTACGGCTCTGGTGTGGTATCAATGGGGGCTGGGTCTGCTCTACACGGCATTGCTCCTATGGACGCTCTCGCGCACCATTCCAGGTCTTAACCTGTTGATCTACTTCTAGCGCCGCCGTCGGTTCATTCACCATCAGACTGTGCACGTTTCCTGTGATTCAACCATCCTCTTCCTCAGACCTCAACCAGCAAGCCAAATCTGACCTGCGCCGCCGCCTGATCAGCGCCCGCCAGAGCATTCCCCCCAAGCTGTGGCGACAAAAGAGCGATCGCATCTGCGCCCACCTGCGCAACTGGAGCTACTTTCAGCAGTGCCGGGTGATCTTGGCCTACACCAGCTTTCGCCAAGAGCCCGACCTCAGCCCCCTGACCGCCCACCACCCCCACTGGGGGCTGCCCCGCTGCGTCGACAAAAAACAGCTCCAGTGGCACTACTGGTCGGCCCAGAGCAAATGGCCCCTGCGCCAGGGTGCCTATGGCATTGTCGAACCCCACCCCCGGTCGCCCCAGGTTGATCTGTCTTTGGTCGATCTGATTCTGGTGCCCGCCGTGGCCTGCGATGTGCGGGGCCAACGCCTCGGCTACGGCGGGGGCTTTTACGATCGGCTGCTGAGCAAACCCGAGTGGCAACATATTCCCACCGTAGGGGTTGTGTTTGAGTACGCCCGCCTGCCCAGCCTGCCCCAGGATGTGTGGGATAAACCCCTAGCGGGCGTCTGCTCGGAAAGCGGCCTTTTTTTGGGGTAGCCCTAGGATTTAGAGTTGGTGGGGAAGATTTATCTATCGATCTCTAGGTTTCTCTATGACCTACGGCCCTAGCCCCAGCACCCGCTGCCCCATCCCCGGTATCAGTCGCACGGTGTTTCTCAACACCATCGTCACCAACCCCAACATCGTTGTCGGCGACTACACTTACTACGACGATTTTGAGAACCCTGAGAATTTTGAGCGCAACGTGCTCTACCACTTTGATTTCATCGGCGACCGGCTGATCATCGGCAAGTTTTGCTCCATTGCCTCCGACGTCAAGTTCATCATGAACGGCGGCAACCACCGCACCGACTGGTTGACCAACTACCCCTTCCCCATCTTTGGCCAGGGCTGGGAAGTCGCCATGCCTGCCGAGTGGCCCCACAAGGGCGACACCGTCATCGGCAACGACGTATGGATTGGCTACGGGGCCACCCTGATGCCCGGCGTGCAGGTGGGCGATGGGGCGATCGTCGCGGCCCAGGCGGTGGTTACGAAATCGGTGCCCCCCTACGCTGTCGTGGGCGGCAACCCGGCCCAAATCATTCGCTACCGCTTCGACGAGGCCACCATTGAGGCCCTGCTAGGGCTTCAGTGGTGGCACTGGGAGATTGAAAAAATCACCCGCCACCTACCCGCCCTCTGTGGGGCTGACCTCCATACCCTACAAACCGCAACCTGATAGCCAACTAAATTGAGCTATTTATCTGCGCAACGGCATCTTTCCAGGTGCGGGTCTTGATGTTAAAAGCAGATCGCAAATTTGCAAGGGTTTTATATTCTTTTCGCAAAGCGGCCTCTGTCCAAGCCGCTGTATCGGATTGGGGCTGGGGCTTACCGGCAAACTTAGCCAAGTCTTGCTGAGCTTTTAGCATCCTGACCTGTCGTTCTAGCCGGGCTAAAGCTAGTTCATCCAGCAGTTGCAGCTTTTCTTCAGCTTCTACGTAGGCGTCATAATCTTGACTGCTTAGGGCGTTCTGTCGCTGGGCCAGCAACATCTCTACGATTGAGGTCAAGTCTGCCTTAGGTTCTGTTTGCCCGGCGTCTAGCTGATTGGCCCCTGTGCCTTCATCTGCGCCTTCATCTGTGCCTTCGTAGGCTTCTGACAGCGCTTCTAGGGTGGTCATAAACATATTCTCCTGGGCCTGGGCGGCTTTCACCGTCGCTACCCCGGCGGTAAACAGGTTCTGCTTAATCGACTCAAAATCTTGCTGCCGCTCTGAGCGTGACCTCATGACTCAACCTCAATGTAGTCTTGCGCTAACTGCTCTAGCAGCGTGCGAAACGGCTCGGGCAAGTTAGCCCGCTGCTCTAGACTGACTGTCTGGTAAGCCTGGGCCAACTCGGTCATATCTTGGTCGTATTCCGTCTGCAATGTACCGACCTGCTGGTATACCTCGCCCAGCTTATCGGTGGTCAGTTTGAGCTGTTCCATTACCTCCCGGTTTTGGCCGGTCAGCTTTTCTACCTGGCGAATGGCTCGGTTACGCTGCATGGTCATGTTGCCCAACCGCCCCCGCATGGAGTTGCGCGACTTAAGCGCCGTCATCAGCCGTTGCAGCAGATTTTCATTCTCTCGTTTGCGTTTGATGGCCTTTGCAGAAGCCTGCTCAGCTGCTTGCTTCTGGTTTGCCAACTCAACATCGGCGGCTTTGAGCTTGTTCCACAGGTCATCGACCTGCTGGCGGCGGCTCTCTAGTTCGTCCATCCTCTGGGTCAGATTATGACGATGCGCTAAAGACGCTGGCACCGAGTTTTGGGTGCGGTTGAGGTTTTTCATAGTGATGGTTTAATCCTTGCCGTCGCAGGGGCGCTTTGCCCCCCTGTAGGGTGCCCGCTACGCGAGGTAACCCCACTTACTTACTAAGCTGTCTTTGTCCATTGAGATTGGCAAGGAACCGTTATTTCATCAAGACTTCACGGCTGAGGTTTCGCGCCAACGGCCCAGATTGAGGAGTAAGCCATAGATTTCATCTCAAAAAAACGCCTTGACCAGAAAGCTTTTGCCGATGGCCTAACCTAACCTGCCGGGGCAGTGTGGCCTATGGCAGGGACTCCACTAAGGTCGCCTAAGCCCGGTTCAGCGTTTTCCTGCCAACCATCTGGGGTATTCTTTGGTCAAATCCCTCTTGGTGGCTGAGAGCATGAAACGGCGCGGCATAGTCAATAGTTTGGTTTTAGCGATCGCAGTTGCCCTACTCCTGGTTTGGCCCCTGGGGTTGCGCGCCCCGGCCCAGCAGAGCCCAGGCGGCAGCCCACCCCTGGGCAATCTAGAGCGGGAGTTCGAGGTCGTAACCATGCCCGGGGCGACGGCCTACTCGGTCTACACCACCAGCACCACCATTCCCCACCAGGTGTGGTATCGCATCTCTGGCGGCGACGCGCTGTTTCGCCAGCGGCTGCGGGTCTACCAAGAAAACGCTGGGCCGCGCCCCATCAACCAGCTGCCCCCCGACTCAGAGCTGCGCCAAGAGCTGACCAGCAACGCCCCCACTCGCTGGTTTCGCTTTCCCGCCGAAACCGATGTGTTTACTTATTACTTTGACGGCGACAATCGCCTCACCGCTAACAGCCCCTGGCGCGATGCTTTTGGGCTCAGGGTCAAGCGCAGCCGCTTTAGCAACGGCAACCTCTACGAAATCGGCTTCGAAGACTACGAAGGTCTGGACGACTATAACGACCTCGAAGTTGAGGTGGTGATTCTTCAGCCGGCTTAGACATTTTGGTATATCTAAGCCAGCTTGTGAACGGGAATTTACGAAAGACGTCAAAATACAGTCACCACAACGACTTTGACGATACCAAGCTCCATGCTGAACTGTGCCAGGCCATCGTCGCACGTCAGCCAGAAGCGTTTCAGCAGCAGCTAAGGGCGACGGCTAAGTGGTTGGGGGTAACCTTGGTGATCACGCTAGTTTTGGGTGTTATCCAACGGTGGCTGGGGCGTCGAGAGCATCGCCTACACCAGCGCGCGGCAGCGGAATCGGCCCTGGTCAACGTGCACGATCCAGCGCCTAAAGACTACTCATCCAAGCCTGCTGACCCTCGCCTATGGCACCATTACCCAAGTCAGGAATTTGACCCGCCACTGGTCACGGGCTACCCTCGATTTTGAGGTAGCCTACAACACCGACATCAACCTCGCCCTGCGGTGGTGCGCGAAACCGCCGACAAAATGGCCCAAGACCCCGAGTGGCAGTCCATCATTCTCGACACCAACGAATTTTTTGGGGTGCAAGAGCTGTCCCACACAGGCATTTTGATCCGCATTTGGATCAAAACTATCCCGCTCAAGCAGTGGTTGGTTTCGATGGAATTTCGGCGGCGGCTCAAACTGGCCTTTGACCGCCAGGGCATTCAGATCGGGGCACCCCGCCAGGTGTGGCTCCAGGAAGGTGCCAGCACCCCCATAGCTCAAGAGTCCTTTTACAGCGTTGACTAATGCACCGGTTCAGTATTCGCTGCCCCTCGTTCCAAGGCTCTGCCTCCTTAAAGGAGCAGCAGAGCCGCAAGACCCTGGTGCCCAAGCGGAGCCAGGGCACCAGGGTGAGTGCTGTTATTTAGATTCTGCTCTTAACGCCGCCAGCACCGCGTCGTGGATATCACCGTTGCTGGCCACAACACCTTTGTTGTGGGGGAAACGGGCGGCGCTGCCAAAATCGAGCGGCTTGCCGTGCATGTCGGTGACACGGCCCCCGGCCTCTTCGACCGCGATCACCCCGGCGGCGTGGTCCCAAATTTTCTCGCGGTAGTCGGGGGTTTTGGGGGAGGGCAGGCGCAGGTAGAGCGCCGCCTGCCCGGCGGCGACGGCGGCGTACTTCGCCTGGCTGTCCATCCGCAGGGAGGGGGCGGTGATGCCCAGGGCGCGGGCGATCGCATGCTGCTGGCCGTGGTCACCGTGGCCCGACTCCATGCTTTCGACTACCCGGCAGTGGTCGCTGTCGCCCGTCTCAGCCACCGCTAGGCGCTGGGGCTGGCCGCCCGCCAGGGGCATGATCACCGTGCCTTCACCGCGCACGGCCAGCAGCAGCAGCCCGGTTTCGCCGCCAAATTGGTCGCCAAAACTGAGGAAGGGGCAGCCCAGCACCCCCAGTTTGATCTCGCCATTTTCAATTAGGGCTAGGGCGATCGCATACTGGTCGCCGCGCAAAAAGCCCTTGGTGCCGTCGATCGGGTCGAGGGTCCAGTAGCGAGGGGCGACATCGCTGTTGCCATGGTCAATGTAGCTAAGCACATCGCTGTCGGTGGCGCTGGGGAGAATTTGCTGCACCTGGGCGGTGACGGCGGCGAGCACCGGGGCAGCATCGGGCTGGCGCAGGTCGGTGGTGTCTTCTTCACCCACCACCGGGTCGCCGGGAAAGGCCTCGGCTAGAGCTTTGCAGATCAGCGCCTGGGCACCGTAGTCGGCAACAGTGACGGGGCTTTTGTCATTTTTTTCGATGGCGGCGGGCACTAGACCCTGGCGCACAGTTTCGCAGAGCTGGGCGGCCTGGGTGACGGCGGTGATCGCGGTTTGTTTTTCTTGGGCGTAGGGCATTGGGGGGAGTGGGTGGGTGGGCGGGTGGGCGGGTGGATAGGTAGGGGCAGACCGATGTGTCTGCCCTAGCTAGGGTGATGGATGGGTGGATGGGTGGATGGGTAGGCGGGTGGCGGGTGGATGGGTGGGCGGGTGGATGAGTTGGGGCAGACCGATGTGTCTGCCCCAGGGTTCCTGTCGAAAGGATGGTTTGGACGAGGAGATTAGGTGATTACAGAAAAGACTATAGCCCCTAGAGCATCGGTACAGTATGGCTAAAAACCCGGTTTCTTCATCGCTGACTAACGGCAGGACTTGTGTTCTGGCCCAGAAACCGGGTTTCTGTACCCAATACCTTCGCCAAAACGAAAGAGGGCTTCTGAAATAGAGTAGTGGTAAC
>DAIPYU010000025.1:0-41107 GCA_036782635.1 Nodosilinea sp. CTOTU7353 | reverse complement strand
GCTCTGCACCATAAAGCCGCTGTGTCGCCCCACAATTGGCGATATTGGTGGCGATGCTGGGGGCGATGCCTGGGCGACTAAGTTAGAAAAATCGCTTAGAGCAGAGCCATTCTCAGCCTTAGCGGCGGCGCTAAAGCCCAGACTTGTCACCCCAAACCCGGCTCCTAGAATCAAAAATTCTCGACGGTTAATGGCCACAAAAGCCCCCTTGTTAGATAGATTTAGCAATCCAATGGGGCCTACAGGCAAGCTGTTTCAGATTCCGTACGCGAGAACCGCAATCTTTAGGGGGCTCAGGAACTTTAAAAGACGCGAAAGATCTGTAAAAGCACGCTATGACCAATCATTCAGCAGGTTGTGCTGAGCCGTTAATGTCAGGAGGCGGTGAGATTTTCTAGGGATAGCCCGCCCATTGACAAGGGCTGAGAAACCTCCATACTGAATGTCATGGGAGGCGTCGCTATCCCTGTATCCCTTCAAAATCGCCATGATTGCCCCCAGCGATACCCACGTTTACCCTGTGGTCTGGCAAGACGACCACCTGGTGCTGATCGACCAACGCCAGCTGCCGGAACGCTACAACATTGTGTCGATTCACCGCTGCGACGATGTGGTGCGATCGCTCCGGTCTGGCATTGTCCAGGGCGGCTCTGCCATGGGCATCGCGGCCGCCTACGGTCTCTACCTGGGGGCCAACGAGCTGCACACCGAAGACGCCACCGCCTTTTGGGAGCGGCTGGAGGCGATCGGCGACCAGTTTAAGCAGACCCGGCCCGACAAGGCCCATTTGCAGTGGGCGGTGGACAAAATGCTGGCGGTGGCCCACCACTCTAGCGCTTCCATAGAACTGGTAAGGTCGCAGCTGCTGGCCCAGGCCCAGGCTATTCAGAACGAAGACTTTAGCCTGTGCCACGCCATCGGCGACCACGGCGTCAAAGCGCTGCCAGAGACTCCGGCCAAGCTGACGCTGCTGACCCACTGCAACCACGGGGCGCTGGCCACCTCGGGCTACGGCACCTCCCTGGGGATCATGCGATCGCTGTGGCGAGCGGGTCGTCTAGAGCGGGTCTATGCCGCCGAAACTCGCCCCACATTTCAGGGGTCGCGGCTCACGGCCTGGGAGTGCGTGCAGGAGGGCATTCCGGTGACGGTGGTGACCGACAGCATGGCCGCCCACTGCATGCAGCAGGGGTTGATCCACGGGGTGCTGTCCGGGGCTGATCGAATCGCCGCCAACGGCGATACCCTGAGCAAAATTGGCACCTACAGCCTGGCCCTGGTGGCCCAGGCCCACAGTGTCCCTTTCTTGGTGGCGGCATCGCTGTCGACGGTCGATCTATCCGTAGCTCGGGGAGACGACATGACCATCTCAGAGCACCCGGCGGCAGAGATCTATCGCCTGGGCGATCGGGTTACCTCTCCCAAGGGGGCAGAGTTCTACAACCCGGCGGCCGACATTACTCCCGCTGGCTTGATCACGGCGATCGTGACTGAGCGGGGAACCTTTGCCCCAGGCCAAATTGGCCTGGTGAAGGCAGAGTGAGCAGACCGAGAAAATTTATTTTTCTAGACTTAACGCCGCCCATTGACCCAGCGTCATTATTATTAGGGGAGATCGCCACCCTACCCTGATGCCGTTAGCCCCAATCATGCCCACCCCGCGCCCTTCGGCCAATATTCCTCAATATTTGCTGACGGTTTTTGCCGTTACCGCCGCCGTCATCGGCCTGCGGTTGCTCATCACCTGGGCGGCTGAGATCTTTTTGCACCCGATCCCGATTCTCGGCGGCTGGCTCAAGAGCCTTGAAATCGTTGAGCTGAGCGTGATTGTTTTGTTTGCGCTCCTAGGCTTTGGCCTGGCCGGGGCAAGCCGCCACCTCTCCGCCAAAACGGCGGTGGGCATCAAGGCTATTGCCCTGCTGGTGGCGCTGCCCCTGGTATTTTTTAGCAGCTACTGGCTGCGGCACCACCTGTGGCTCAGTCAGCTAACCGCCGAGTCTGATCTCACCCGCGAGGAAATTACGGCCCTGGCCAACCAGGCGTTGGCACAGCAGGGCAGCGGCGGCGGCTTTTGGGGTTACTACACCACCACCACGCGCATGCCCATTCTGCCCGCCACCGTGGCTGAGCTACAGCGCATGGCCGATGATCAAAAGTGGTTTCGCTCTGAGCTGACCCGCTTTAGCGGTATTCAACCGGGGGTGTTTTCGATGATTTTTGACGGGGCTGGCTGGGGCATTCGCCTGTTTTACATGGGCCTGGCTCTGCTCACCGGGGTAATTTATTTCTTTAAGGGGCTGGCCTGGGCCGACACCGCTCGACTGCGCCGGGTGGCCCAGCGCCCCGTAGCCCAGGGCAAGGCATGACCCTGCTGACGGTGCGGCCCCACCTGTATGGCGATCGCTAGAACCCCATGACATGCCTTGCCGCCGTAATTTTGGCCGGGGGCCGCAGCTCCCGCATGGGCCGCGACAAGGCCCTGATTTCCCTAGGAGCTGAAACCCTGATTGAGCGCACCTGCGGGGTGGCGCTGGCCTGTGCCGATGCGGTGTATGTGGTCACCCCCTGGCCCCAGCGCTACGCGGCTCTGCTGCCCGCTTCGATAAATTTTGTTGCAGAACAGGCTGCACCAGAGCCGGGGCCGCCCGCCGGGCCGATGGTGGCGCTGGTTCAGGTGCTGGAGATGCTTCAAGCCCAGCCGGCGGCCAGGCCAAAATCTAGGCCAGGATGGTTGCTGCTGCTGGCCTGCGACATGCCCAACCTCTCGGCCCCAGTGCTGAGCACCTGGCGGCAGGGGCTGGTGGCACTGCCCCCATTGACCCTGGCCTACCTGCCTCAGCGCCAGGGCCGATGGGAGCCCCTCTGCGGGTTTTATCGAGCCACGGCCCTAGACGCTTTGCGGCAGTACGTGGCGGCGGGAGGGCGATCGTTTCAGCCTTGGTTAAACCAGCGGGCTGTCGCGCCGATTACTTTGACCGCCGAGACAGGGGCAATGCTGGCCAATCTCAACACCCCCGCCGATCTGGCCCAGTGGCAGGGGCGAATAACGCCGTAGAACCTGAGGGCGACAGCTGCGGCCTGACTAGGGCTGCTGCTCCATCTGCCAGGCGGCGCGCACCAGGCGAATGTCTTCGTAGCTAAAGGTGGGGCCGAGGTGATCGCGCATTTCCGTCAGCGAGCCATCTGCCATATCTACCAACACGTCCACAATGGCCCGCTGGCGATCGGCGCTGACCAGTTGATCCACCGCCACCGTTTCTCCCTGGCGAATCAGCTGCTCTAGATGGCTGGCAATGGTGGTGGCCTTTAGCCCCCGCTGGTCGGCCACCTCTTGAATCGACAGCCCCTGGCGGTGGAGTTCGAGGGTGTGGCGATGGGTGTCGCCCACCGATTGGCGGCGCTCTCGGGCCGGGCGAGAGCGGCCCCGCGCTGCGCCGGGGTCAGATTCCAGGCCGTAATCGGCACAAAACTGGCGAATGGCAGCGGTAAACACTTCGCCGTACTGGTCCAGCTTGCGGCTGCCCACCCCCGACACCTGGCCAAAGGCCTCCAGGGTTTGGGGGCGGGTTTGGGCCATCTGCCGCAGGGCCGACTCAGGAAACACCACGTAGGGGGGCACGCTCTGCTGGTCGGCCAGCTGTTTGCGCAGGGCCTTGAGCACCGTCAAGAGCTGGGCCACCTCGGCGGTGTCTTCGATAGTAGAAGCGTCTGCGGGGCCGGGGGCAAAATCTTTGGGCACCGCCACCTCAACCGAGATCTGCTGACGCAGCACCTGCCAGCTGGCGGCGTTGAGCTTGAGCACCGGGTAGCCGTCGGTGGTTTCATCCACCAGGCGCTGGTGCAGCAGCGATCGCCCCAGCAACCTCCACTCATCCACCGAGCGGTCTTTGCCAATGCCGTGGGTCGAGAGCTGGTCGTGGCGCAGATCCATAACCTTCTGCTTTTTAGAGCCGCGCAGCACGTCGATGATGTGGGCCATGCCAAAGCGCTCCTGGCAGCGGGCCACGCAGGAGAGAAACTTCTGCGCCTCCACCGTCCAGTCTTCCATCGGCGGCGGGTTGGTGCAGTTGTCGCACTGGTGGCACAGCCCTTCCAGGGTTTCGCCAAAGTAGCTCAGCTGCACCCGACGGCGGCAGACCGTGGTCTCGGCGTAGTCGACCATCTGCCTGAGCTGCTGGCGGGCAATGCGCTGCTCGGCCTCATCGGGCTTTTGGCTGATTAAATATTCCCCCGTGGCCACATCGCCGTAGGCCAGATACAGGGTGCAGTGGGCCGGTTCGCCGTCGCGCCCCGCCCGCCCACTCTCCTGGTAGTAGCCCTCAATGTTGCGGGGAATGTCGTAGTGAATCACGAAGCGCACGTCGGGCTTGTTGATGCCCATGCCAAAAGCCACCGTCGCCACCATCAGCCGTACGTCGTCGCGAATAAAGCGGGTCTGGTTGTCTCGGCGGGTGTCGTCGCTGAGACCGGCGTGGTAGGGCAGCACCGATTCACCGTCAGCGGTGAGCTTCTCCGCCAGCTCATTGACCCGCTTGCGGCTGAGGCAGTAGATAATGCCCGAGCCTTCGTGGTGCTTTACCTGCCGCCGCAGCTCCTGGTAGCCGTCGCGGCCCTTGGGGCGCACCTCGTAGAACAGGTTGGGGCGGTTAAAGCTCGACACCTGCACCAGCGGGTCGCGCAGCCGCAGCTGCTGGGCAATGTCGACCCGCACCCGCTCAGTGGCGGTGGCCGTCAGCCCCATCACCCCAATTTGAGGAAACCGCTCTCGCAGCACCGACAGCTGGCGGTACTCGGGGCGAAAGTCGTGGCCCCACTCCGACACGCAGTGGGCCTCGTCGATGGCAAAACCGCTCACCCCCACGGTCTTGATCAGCTGCTCTAACAGGCCAAAAAAGCCGGGGCTCATCAACCGCTCCGGCGACACGTAGAGCAGCCTGATCTTGCCCGCCAGCAGGTCAGCCTCTCGCTGGCGAATGGTGGGGTAATCGAGGGAGCTATTCAGGCAGGTGGCGGCCACGCCGTTGTCGGTCAGACTGTCGACCTGGTCTTGCATCAGGGCAATCAGCGGCGACACCACCACCATCACCCCCAGCTTCAGCAGCCCCGGCAGCTGGTAGCACAGCGACTTGCCGCCCCCGGTGGGCATGATCACCAGAGCATCCTGGTTTTTGAGTACCGCTTCGATCACCGGGCGCTGCCCAGGGCGAAACTGGTCGTAGCCAAAATGGTGTTTAAGGGCCGCTTCTAAGGAAGGAAAAGCCGCCGTGGGTGATGCAACCCCAGTCATAGTCAACGCTCAAAAACTATCTCAATGCGTTCAAGTGTACTCTTCTGAGAGATTCTGTCGCCCCTGATTTATTTCAAAATTACTGAAGATGGCTGAACCTGGGCATAGCTGGCGTAGGCCTCTTTACATCGCCCCAGTCGATGCAGCGCCACGCCACGATAGATCCAGCCCTGGCGAGAATCCGAAGGCGATGCCTGGAGGCTACGGCCAGAGAAGATATTCGAGGCAACAGTGACAGAAGCACCAGGGCACTTCATGGCTAGCAAGAGAACGCAACACGACAGCTATAGCATTCCCGCAGGTTGGCGAAACCACCTAACCGCCACGGCCAAACCCTCGCACCCAGCAAGAAATCCGGAGCTATCAACTGCCCCACCAGCGTCCAACCGCCCCTAGAAAGCATATCGACCTCGGCTAGGAGAAGTCTCTCGCCGTCGTATAAGTTTACCTCTGCCCCTAAGCCCGCAGATCTCGCTAGGGTAGTGAGGTGGGGTTTCGGAGAGGCCGGAGGAGCGATCGCCCTACCCAGCCACCCCTCGACCCACCTCCAACCGGAAACAACTTTCCCAAGGAACCCTGCAATTTGTAAAGGAATGTTACAATAATGACGTCAAAGCATCATGCTGGCTTGACGGCACCCGAGATCCCGTTTAGGTTATCTACATACCCGGGTCACCCCTATTTAGAAGTGCGCTATGGAAGAGCAAAGAGCTACTAAGGTCACACTATATTTACCCCCTGACCTGCACCGTCAATTGAAAATTCGTTCCGCCGTTGAGGGTGAGGCGATGTCTTCCATTGCTAAGCGTGCTATTGATTTTTATCTGGCCCATGGTGATGTGGTCGCTGAAAGTTTAGAGTCTTCCTTCGGCCAGTCCCATCGCATTCACAGCTGCCCGAGCTGTGCTTCCTCAATGGTGCTGCGTGAGGGAGAGCTGGTTGAGATTGGTCAGCTGGTGGGTTCATCCCGCAGCGGCGTATTGGACGAAGCTATTGTGTCCGAGGCGGTCACCGGCAGTGGCTCCCGAGAAGAGGGGGAGCTGGTTGTTTGCTAGGTACAGATTTATTGAATTCAGCTGTAGTTAGCTGGCTGTAGTTAGTTAAGGCATCAGCTTCGACGCCCCGTAAACCTAAGCAGGGATTTGGCCATGAGAGAGGATTTGAACGTACTGGTACAAGCTCAATATCCTCTGATCTATTTGGTCACCTTTGAGGAAGAGCGCGCAGAGCAAACCATTGCCATGGTTGCTCGCCACGTTTCAAAAGATCAGGAAGTAAAGTCTCCCATGCGGGTGTTTACCTGGACCATGACCCGAGGCATGGTGGAGTTTGGCAACCAGGCCGCAGGCACCCAAAACAACAACACCGTTTCTCCTGAGGCGGCGGTGGAGTGGGTGATTCGCCAGCGAGAGCCAGGCATTTTCATTTTCAAAGACCTGCACCCCTTCAAAGACTCTCCGGCCGTGACTCGCTGCCTGCGAGACGCCATCGTTGCCCTCAAGGGCACCCGCAAGACCATCGTACTCATGTCGCCGGTGCAGGAAATCCCCATCGAGCTTGAGAAAGAGGTGGTGCTGCTTGACTTCCCGCTGCCCGATATGACCGAGCTAGACGAAGTGCTCTCCACCGAAATGAATCGGGCTAGGGGCAACAGCATCTCTACCGAAGAGCGCGAGAAGCTGTTGAAGGCGGCTCTCGGTCTCACCCGCGACGAGGCCGAAAAGGTCTACCGTAAGGCGCGGGTTATGGCCAAGCGCCTGACCGCAGAAGAGGTCGATATTGTCCTCTCTGAGAAAAAGCAGCTGATCCGCCGCAACGGCATCCTTGAATTTATGGATGTCGACGAAACCATCAACTCCGTCGGTGGCCTAGAGGAACTCAAGCGCTGGCTCCAGCAGCGGTCTGATGCCTTCACCGAGCGGGCGCGAGAGTATGGCCTACCCCAGCCTAAGGGCATGCTGATTCTGGGAGTGCCGGGCTGCGGCAAATCGTTGATCGCCAAAACCACCTCCCGCCTCTGGGGTCTGCCGCTGCTGCGCCTCGACCTGGGCCGGGTCTATGACGGCTCTACAGTGGGCCGCTCGGAGGCCAACCTGCGCAACGCTCTGCGCACCGCCGAGTCGATTTCCCCCGCGATTCTTTTCATCGACGAGATTGACAAGGCCTTTGCCGGGGGCGTGGGTTCCTCTGACTCCGATGGCGGCACCTCTAGCCGGATCTTCGGCAGCTTTCTCACCTGGATGCAAGAGAAAAAATCTCCGGTGTTTGTGATGGCTACCGCCAACCGGGTGGAGAAGCTGCCCAGTGAGTTTCTGCGCAAGGGACGTTTTGACGAAATTTTCTTTGTTGACCTGCCTAACGCCGAAGAGCGCAAGGATATTTTTCAAATCCATCTGCAAAAGCGCCGTCGCGACATTGAGCGCTTTGACCTCGACCAGCTAACCAAGGTCTGCGATGGGTTTTCCGGGGCAGAAATTGAGCAAGGCCTCATTTCTGCCATGTATGAAGCGTTTGCCCAAGGACGTGAGTTCACTCAGCTCGATATTATCGCGGCCATTCGCGCCACGATGCCGCTGTCGAAGACCATGAGTGAGCAGGTTACAGCTTTGCGTGACTGGGCCCGCCAGCGGGCGCGTCCGGCGGCAGCCTCCGTCGCTGAATATCAGCGGCTGGAGTTTTAAAGGCTTTCCTCCCGGCGGTATCCGGGGGAAGGGCTAGCGTTTGCTAGCAGTTAGTGTCCAGATAGTCCTAGTATGGCTAACTGGTTTTGTCTCTCTCAAACCTCGTTGTCTCTCTCATTTTCCCTACAGGAGGAAACACCATGTCTCACTTCAGCACCCTTCGCACCAAAGTGACCGATGCTGAGATTCTCAAGCAGTCTCTGGCTGACTTGGGTATTGCCACTAAGACCGAAGCTGATGTTCGCGGTTACAACGGCCAGCGTGTTCGCGCCGACCTTGTCGCCGTTCTAGATGGTGAGTACGATCTGGGTTGGTCTCGCAACGCCGATGGTTCCTTTGACTTGATCGCTGACCTCTGGGGTGTGGCCAAAAAGCACAACCAGACTGAGCTGATCAACTCGATCAACCAAAAGTACGCGGTCAACAAGACCCTGGCTGAGGTCAAGCGTCCTGGCCTGCAGAACGCCAACGTCAAGCTGGTGCTTCAGTAAGTCTATTACGCGTTCCCTAAATGGGCTGGCTAGCTGGTGCTAGCCAGCCCATTTTTTGTGCACCTATCTTTTTGTGTTCTGCATGGTGGTGCTCTGCCACTGGGCCAGACTACACTGACGAAGCGGTAAGGATTCCTGGCCATTGGGAATCAGCTTGATTAAAGACTATCCCGCTGCGATCGGGTTCTGTGGTTTTGCCTGGTATGCCTCCCATCTGTCCCTCTGATTTGTCTGCCCTCCACCAGCTGCTGGTCGCCTGCGGTGATTATGCTAGTGAACAGTCTCAGCAACCGTTTCAGGTGTTTGAGAAGGGCGTAGACGACTATGTAACGACGGTTGATCGCCTCCTCGACGAGAAGCTGCTGGCCGGCATGCAGGCGATCTTTCCAGCGGATGGCATTATTACTGAGGAAAATCGCGCCACGATCCAGCAGTTTGAGCGGGGCAATGGTCAAGGCTCGACGGCGAGGGGCGATCGCACGCTCTGGTTTATCGACCCCATTGACGGCACCGATGATTTTATTCAGGGCCGGGCCCACTATTCGGTGATGGTGGGGCGAGTGGTAAACGGCATTCCCCGGGCGGGCTGGATCTACGCGCCAGTGGGGCGACATTTGGTCTGGGGTGGCCCCGACTGGGGCCTGTTTGAGCAAATAGCGGGGGGCGAACTAACCCCTTTGATTCCCAAGGAGCCAATATTTGACCTCAATCGGCCCTGGTCGATGGTGATTGGCGATAAAGATCAGCGGCGGTTTGGGGCGGCGATCGCCCAACGCTTTCCCACGGTCGAGTTTCTCTCCCTGGGCAGCTTTGGTCTCAAGGTGCTGGCGGTGATCACAGGCCAGGCCGGGGTTTATATCTATTTCAATAAGCGGGTCAAGCTGTGGGATACCACCGGGCCGCTGGCGCTGGCGCGGGCAGCGGGGCTGGTGTGCTGTGACCTCGCCGGTCAGCCGATTCGCTTTACCGAGTCAGCGGTTGACCCTCACACGCTGACGCACCAGCAGCCGATTGTGGTGGGCTGGCCCAGCTATGTGGAGGCGCTGCGATCGCCCCTCAGCCAGATTGCCGCTGCCGTGGGACTGGTGAGATAGCGGTGGGTTTCGGTCGGCCCAGGGTTTCTGGGTACCATGGAGAGATACATCAGCCGCTTTGGCCTAGCTCTGCCAGCCCCGAGTGTCACCTTCTTTAACCCCGCCCCCTATGCCAGCCGATCCGCTCAGCGAACTGTACCCCCTATTCAATGCGGCCAGCCCTGAAACGGTGGAGTGGCTATCGTCTGTTGCTACCCACCACGACTACCCCGCCGACCGGGCCGTGGTGATGGAAGACGCCTGGGGTAACGCGGTTTATTTCATCGAGTCGGGCTGGGTTAAAGTGCGCCGCCACTCAGAAGACAGCTCTATTACCCTGGCAGTGCTGGGCAAAGGCGACTTTTTTGGGGAAATGGCGATTCTCGACGAGTCTCCCCGCTCCACTGATGTGGTGGCCATGACCGCCGTCAAGCTGATGAGCATTTCGGCCCAGCGATTTATTCAGACCCTGTTTAAAGACCCCCAGCTGCACCACCGGCTGCTGCAAATTATGGTGCAGCGGCTGCGGCAGACCAATCTGCGCTTTCAGCTGCGCCATCAGCCCCCCGCCGTCAAGCTAGCCAATACCCTCACCGCCATTCAAGAGGCCTATGGCGAATCGGTAGAGGATGGGGTGGAGCTAGTCAACATTCCCCGCAAAGATCTGGCTGACCTGGCCGACATTACCGTCGACGAAGCCGAAAAGATCATCTCTAAGCTGGTGGAAAAAAGCTGGCTGATCGAAGACCCCGCCCGGGGAGTAATAATGCTGAAAAATAGTCGTCAGCTGGCTCACCTGGCCGGGCGACTATAGGCGATCGCCCCAGCGCAAAATTGTAGAGATTACTAAAGTTACTTACCCCGTTGAAATCTCCGTGGTAGGTTGTCACCATCAGCTACCCGACGTGGTTCACTACCCCGGAGCCTGCCATGCCTTTACAACCGCCCTCGCCTCCCTCCATCAGCCCCAGTCAGATGACGCTGCTGCGCATTGTCTCGACTATGGCCTGGAGCGATGGCCACCTAGCCGACGACGAAGTCAGCGTCATGCTCGATCAGTTTAGTCGCCTATTTGCCAGCGATGCGGGCCAGCAGACCGCCCTGCGCGATGAGCTGCGCGATTATCTAATGCAAAATTTGCCCCTTGAAGAGCTGGTACCTAAACTCAACAGCCCCGCCCAGCGGGAGCTGGTGCTCAAGCTGGGATATCAAGTGATCAGCTCTAGCGCCCGTGCCCCTGGCGAAGATTTGATCAACCGAGAAGAAGCCGAAGCCTACAGCAAACTGGTCTCGCTCCTCGATTTACCCGCCGTCGTGGTGCAGCGGGTGGAGAAAGAAAGCGAACGGGCGGCTGTAGACCATGACCACATCATTGAGCACATGGCTGCCGAGCTCAAGAATTTTGTCCAGAGTGCTTAGGCGATTTCTGGAAAACAGTATTAGTTGCCTACCCCCGATTGGTTAAGGGCAAACAACCGTTTGCCCCTACGGGATACCTGTTTTGGCCCAGGGTTTTTGAACTGCGCCTTGGCAGGGTGGGCAATGCCCGCCCTGCCAAGGTGACCACACTATTCCCGAAACGCTTACAGGCTAGGGACTACGGCCACAACCGCCAGGGAGTTCACTCCCTGGCTGATAGCAAAAGTCTGCGGTCGCAGACTGGAGAACTCAGCTCCCAATTCTCTTCAACAGACTTAGTCTGGCACAAGCTTGGTCCGGCACAAACTTATACTGAATCCGCCTTGGCTAGCCCCGGTTGGACTGGGCAAACACCGTTTGCCCCTACGCAATCCGCCTGTTTGGAATCGGGGTTCTACGATTCGGCTTTGGTATTAGCCCAATCCCAAAGCCCTATACGCTGCGGCATAGGTCGGCCAATTCTGAAACCGGACACCCCCTTCTTACAATTAATTAGACTCAGCTACTTACCCCAACAAGATCTGCCCTATATCCGTCAGCCAGCCCTAATCGCTCATCTCCAACATGCGCTGGATGGGCTTGAGCGCCTGACGCTGGATATCGGGGTCGAGGGTAATTTCGGGCTGGCGAGTTTTCATGGCCAGGTAGAGTTTCTCTAGGGTGTTGAGCCGCATGTGGGGGCACTCGTTGCAGGCGCAGTTGGCGGTGGGCGGTGCCGGAATAAACACTTTTCCAGGGGCCTGTTTTTCCATTTGGTGAATGATGCCGGGTTCTGTCACTACAATGAACTCGGTCTTGGTGCTCTGCTGGGCATACTTCAGCAGAGCTGTAGTCGAGCCAATAAAGTCGGCGTGGCGCAGCACCACCGCCTCGCACTCGGGGTGGGCAATGATCTCGGCCTCGGGATGGGTGATTTGCAGCTGCACCAGCTTCTTCTCAGAAAACGTTTCGTGGACAATGCAGCTGCCCTGCCAGAGCACCATGTCGCGCCCGGTTTGCTGCATGACGTAGCGGCCCAGGTTTTGGTCGGGGGCAAAAATGATTTTTTGCTCAGCGGGCAGCTGCTGCACAATACTGACGGCATTGGAGCTGGTGCAAATGATGTCGCTCATGGCCTTAATGGCCGCCGTGCAGTTGATGTAAGAGATCACCAAGTGGTCGGGGTGGGCCGTCTTAAATGCCGCAAAGGCCGCTGGCGGGCAGCTGTCGGCCAGCGAGCAGCCCGCGTTGAGGTCGGGCAGCAGCACCTGCTTGTGGGGGTTGAGAATTTTGGCGGTTTCGGCCATGAAATGCACCCCCGCAAACACAATCACATCGGCGCTGGTGGCGGCGGCCTGGCGCGATAGCCCCAGGGAGTCGCCAATGTAGTCGGCTACATCTTGAATGTCGGCATCCTGATAGTAGTGGGCCAGAACAACGGCATTGAGATCTCTTTTGAGGTCTTCAATGGCCTCAAACAGGTCTTGGGTAGGCAGGGTGCTGACGGTGGAGAGGGTGGTAAACACGATGGGAAGCGGTGGCCAAAGTAAGATATTTTGAATTATAGTTTAATTCACCAATATTGACCACGACCCCATTGCAGTGGCAGGTACAGCTATAGCCACTCAGGGTTAGGACAGAGCCATCATTCCCACGTAGGCGGGAATCCACTAGCCTGTAGTGGCTCTCAAATGGATTCCCGTTTCCACGGGAATGACAGACAGGGATCGTTGTAAGCAAAGCCCTCTAATAATGTCGGCTATGGCTATATCGGATGACTAGACGCGCAGATCAAACAATCACAGCTTCAATGGAACTGTAGAAGTCATGGCCGCACTGAAACCTTCTTATCTGCGAACGACTAGCTCAGGGATACGGAGGCCAGACTGGAGCTAGCCTTGGGGCTATGGCCGTTTCCCTCAGCCGCGACCCGCTCTACATTGAAGCGATAGCCCACGTTTCGCACCGTTTGAATGATGTTGGGCTGGCGGGGGTCAACCTCAATTTTTTTCCGCAGAGACAAAATGTGAGTATCTACGGTGCGAGGATTGTCAATGGCATCGGGCCAGGCGCGGCGCAGCAGGTCTGTGCGGCTCAGGGGTGCCCCTGCCGCCTGGGTCAGCACGTAAAGCAGGCTAAATTCTTGGGGGGTCAGATCGATATAATCACCGCGAAAGTTCACCCGTCGCTGCACTAAGTCGATGTTCAAATCACCATAGGTCAGCGAAGCGGGAGCAGTCATCAGCCGCACCCGTCGGGTCAGCGCATCTACTCGAGCGAGGAACTCCTGCATGCCAAAGGGCTTGGTCACATAGTCATCGGCTCCAGCCCGTAGCCCTGCAACAATGTCGGTCTCAGTGTTGCAGGCGGAGAGAATCATAATCAGAGGCTGGCCCTGACTGTGCAGCCACTTACACAGTTCCACACCATCGCCATCGGGCAGCTGAGAGTCTAAAATCACTAAATCGGGTTGCCGAGCCTGGTATAAATCTCGGGTGTGCACGATGTCTGCCGACTGAAAAACCCGATAGCCAGCCTGCTGAAGATGCCAGCCCAGAAGTGATCGCAAATGGGGATTGCCCTCAATAATCTGTACTGATACAGCGCCCACTGGGTTTCGGTATAAACGACAGATTTTATCTGCTAAACATAGCAAAGCCCCTCGGTGGTTTTTGTAGCTAGAGCTACCCAACCCTGGCCCCAGCGCTGGGTTGGGGATAGCCTCCCGGTTGCGGAGGGTTGTATGAACCTGACCCAAATCCAGACGTGGAGTTTTGCCTGCGGGAGAAACTCCACATTCCGAGCTGGACTGGTTTAAGCCTCAGAGTATTTCATAGGAACCAACGGTCATCCGACAGCCACTAGGTCGTTTTGCCGTAAACCCCTCTAGACGGTCTGTTCTTGCAGCACCTGGTTTTCCTGGCGCAGGTAAGCCTGAATGAAGGCCTCAAGCTTCCCGTCCATGACGTCGTCGATGGCGGTGGTCTCTACCCCGGTGCGCAGATCCTTAACCAGCTGGTAGGGATGAAACACGTAGTTGCGAATCTGGGCACCCCAGCTAGCTTCGACCATGTCGCCGCGAATTTCGGCGATCGCCTGAGCCTGCTGCTCCTGGGCAATGATCAGCAGCTTGGCCTTGAGAATGATCATCGCCTTTTCGCGGTTTTGCAGCTGCGATCGCTCCTGGGTGCAGCGCACCGAGATGCCCGTGGGCAGGTGGGTAATGCGCACCGCCGTCTCCACCTTGTTGACGTTCTGGCCGCCCGCCCCGCCCGAGCGCGAGGTCTTGACCTCCAGGTCTTTCTCAGGAATCTCTAGCTCAATATTCTGGTCAAGAATCGGCATGATCTCGACCCCGGCAAAGCTGGTCTGGCGCTTGCCGTTGGCGTTAAAGGGCGAGATTCTCACCAGGCGGTGGGTGCCCTTCTCAGACTTGAGGTAGCCGTAGGCGTAGCGCCCGGTAATCTCTAGGGTGGCCGACTTCAGCCCGGCTTCCTCCCCTTCGGAGATTTCCACCAGGTGTACCTGGTAGCCCTGGTGCTCGGCCCAGCGGGTGTACATACGCAGCAGCATCTCGGCCCAGTCTTGGGCATCGGTGCCGCCCGCTCCAGCGTTGAGGGTGAGCACCGCGCCTTTTTTGTCGTAGGGGCCAGAGAGCAACTGCTGTAGCTCCCACTGGTCTAACTCCTGGCTGAGGCTGGTAACGGTGGTCTGGGCTTCTTGAAAAAGGGTGTCATCCTGGTCTTCTTGCAGCAGCTCTAGGATGGCAATGGTGTCGTCAAGGCTGGCCTGCCAGGCGGTGAGCTGGGTGAGGCTGGCTTTGTAGTCGCTCAGCTCTTGCAGGGTGTCTTGGGCCTTGCTCTGGTCATCCCAAAAATCGGGCTGGGCGGCCTCCTGCTCTAGGTCTTGAATGCGGGCTTCGAGGGCAGGAATGTCAAAGATACTCCTGGGTTTTACCCAGGCGATTGGTGAGTTCGTCAAGCTCGCGCTTGAGGTCGGTGGTGTCGATCATGGTGTGCCGTGTTTGAACTTTGCCCAAGCAACCTGATCCAAGGCTAAAAGTGCAGTTTTGCCTGGAGAAAATCTACAAATTTTGAGCTGGACTGGGTTAGCGTTGAGAAATCACTATAGCGAATGTTGGGGGGCAAAGGCGGCCCGTCTATGCAGCCGTGATGAGAACCCCGCCCAGTCCTCCAGGGCGAGGATTGGCTCAAATTTGTGGCCGTGGCTCGTGAATGCCCTGGCCCGACAACTGGTAGAAGTGCTGGTACCCAACCTACCTAAAACCATCACCACAACTCATGTACATCAGGCCAAAGAAATCCTCATTCAGCGGCAAGATACCCACATCGACAGTTTGGCCAGCCTGCTGCAAGAAGACCGGGTGAGGGCTATCATTGGCCCGATGTTGACCGGGCAAGCCCTGGACAATGTGCCCCCAGACGATTTGCAATTTTTGATCGATTGGGGTCTGTGTCACATGGAATTTCAGGGTGGGCTGATGGTGTCTAACCCGATCTGCCAGGAGGTTTTACCCAGGGTGCTGAGCCAGACGCCCAAGCCTCACTGCCTCAGATCGCCCCCATTGGCTCAACCCCCATGGCACCCTCAACCCGGATAAACTCCTCCAGGCTTGTCTAGGCTTTTGGCGGCAGCACGGTGAACCTCTGGTCGGTCTGTAGTGGTGATTAGGGGGTAGGGATTGGGGAGGATGCTAGTTCGGCAAGTACAGGGCTTTCAAGCTCAGTTTTTAAGCTAAATAGTGTTTTGAGATACAAGTCTCCCTTCACTATCTTGATTGAATTGTGTAGAACGTTCTATTTGAAACAGTGTGATGACTCAACTAACTGCTGAAAGCCAAGGACTGCGCCCCGTCAGCCAGGAGGGCCTGAAGGGCCTGGCCGAGAAAGCCCGGAGCAATCCCAATGTGATCGCTACTGTGCGCGCCAAAACCGTCTGCGAAGGCCAGTTTCGTAACCTCACCTACGTGCGCGATCTGCCCGCCCATGTTATAGACGAACCCCCCACCCTGCTGGGCCAAGATACTGCGCCCAACCCCTCCGAAGCGGTGCTGGCGGCCCTAGGCTCCTGCCTGTCGGTGGGCATTCACGCCAACGCCATCGGGCGCGGCATTCAGCTCACCAAGCTAGAACTGGAGCTAGAGGGCGACATCAACATCACGGGCGTTTGGGGCATCGGCGACCTGTCGAAGAAGCGCCTCGGCTTCAGCGACATTCGCGTCAAGGTCGATATCGAAGGCAATGCCAGCCGCGAGCAGCTCGATGAGCTAGTGGCCCATGCCAACGACTGGTCGCCCGTGGCCAACACCCTGCGGTTGCCGGTCAATATGGAGGTCACTCTGGTCTAGTTTCATCGGTGGGGTGAGAAACATTTTGTTCGCGGAGCGTCTCCGCAGGAGAAATGCTTAGTTTTGAATTTTGAATGCCTGCCGGACAACAGAAATTCAAAATTCAAAACCTAAAATTCAAAACTTCTCCTCCACCCATCTACCCCCTACCCCTCCATCCCCTACCCATCCACCCTCTACCCCTCCATCCCTATGCTCCCCAACGCTCTCCTCGATCGCACCTCAGCAACCTCCCCGCCAGCGGCGATCCCCTTTGATCTGGCGAAGACCCAAGCCGAGATCGCCCAGCACCTTGCCCCCCTGGTGCCTGCCATTGACCAAGAAGGGCTGTATCCCCGTGAGTTTATGCACCATCTGGGTGCCCTGGGGGGCTTTGGGCAGAGCCTGACCCCAGCCTTTGGGGGCCAGGGCCAGGGGTTTCGGGCGGCGGTGCAGGTGATTGAAGCGGTGTCGCAAACCTGTCTGTGCACGGGGTTTATGACCTGGTGCCACATCGCCTGCGTTTGGTATGCCCAAAACACCGACAATGCTGTGCTGAAAAACCAGGTGCTGCCTCAGATGGCTACGGGTGAGGTGCTGGCGGGGACGGGGCTATCGAACCCAATGAAGCACTTTGCCGAGATCGAAAAAATTGCCCTGGTGGCCGAGCGGCAGGAAGGGGGCTATGTAATCGACGGGCTGCTGCCCTGGGTGTCGAATCTGGGGCCGGGGCACTACTTTGCGGTGGTGGCCAAAATTGCTGGCAGCGACGACTATTTAATGGCGATCGTTTCTGATCGCCTGCCCGGTCTCACCCTCAAATCGACCGCCCACTTCATTGCTTTGGAAGGCAGCAACACCTTTAGCTGCCAACTGCGCCAAGCGTTTGTGCCCGACGAATGGATTTTGGCGGCCCCCTGCGCCGACTACATCGATCACATTAAGCCGGGCTTTGTGCTGGCCCAGGTGGGCATGGGGCTGGGGCTTACCCAGGCCTGCGTGGACAGCATGAAGCGCTCAAACCAGCGGTACGGCCATGTGAATGGCTACCTGGATGACTCGGCCGATCGCATTGAGGCGGACTTGGAAAAGCTGCGAACGCAGACCTACGCCCTGGCCGACACTCTCAACACCTGCCCACCCTACCGCGAGCCCGGCTTTCTCCGCCGGGTGGTGCAGGCCCGCGCCGATGCCTCGACGCTATCGCTGCGGGCCTCCCAGGCCGACATGCTCCACGCCGGGGCCAGGGGCTATTTGCAGGGGGGCGCGATCGATCGTCGCCTGCGCGAAGCCTACTTTGTCGCCATGGTTACCCCGGCCCTCAAGCATTTGAAGAAAGTCTTGCAGCATTTGCCTGCTCAGTAGCCAAGTCCAATTACAAGTCCAATTAATTGTCAGGAGGGGACTGTGGTAACCGGTTTGCGGTTAACGGTTTGCGGTTTTGGGTCTCGGGTACTGGGTTTTGGGTCTCGGGTACTGGGCAGTATTAGCCTTTATCCCTGACACCTTGCACCGTAAACCTTGCACCGTAAACCCTGCACCACGCACCTCCCCCCTTACCATCTTCTATTTATTGGCTCCCACCGACTTATCCCCTAACCCGGAGCGCATCAGTTCCATGAACTCTAGATTGCAGCCGTCCTCCTATCTCTCTGCTCCGGTGGCCCCGACCGACCACGCCGCCCTGGTGGTCGATAATCTGGCCAAGCAGTACGCTACTCCCCAGGGGCCGTTCCTGGTCTTTGACGGCATTCACCTGACGGTGCAGCCCGGCGAAATCGTCTGTCTGCTGGGGGCCAGCGGCTGCGGCAAATCGTCGCTGCTCTCCACCATTGCGGGGCTGCAACCGGCAGACCGGGGGCAGATCTACCTCCAGGGCGATCGCATTCAGGCCCCCGACCCAAGCATTGGCCTGATCTTTCAGGAGGCCGCCCTATTGCCCTGGCTGACGGTGCAGCAGAATGTCGCCATGGGCCTACAGCTCAGCCACATGCCGCGCCTGTCGCGCCCCGAGCTGCGCAACCGCATCGACCAAGCCCTGATCAGCGTGGGGCTTGAGAACTTTCATCGCACCTACCCCCACCAACTGTCGGGGGGCATGGCCCAGCGGGTGGCGATCGCCCGCACCATTGCCCGCGACCCCCAGTTATTGCTAATGGATGAACCCTTCAGCGCCCTCGATGCCATCACCCGGCTCGAAATGCAACAGCTTTTGCTGGGAATTATCGCCCAGCGCCACTGCACCGCCCTGCTGGTCACCCACGACATCGACGAAGCGCTGCTGCTGGGCGATCGCATTCTGCTGATGAGCCGTCACCCAGGTCGCATTCATCGAGAGTGGGCCGTCACCACCCCCCAGCCCCGAGTACGCCATACCGAAAACCTCATGGCCCTGCGGGCCGAAATTTTCACCGCCTTATCTGATGTCATGGCCCGATCCCCCGCCCCCGAATAACCCCTCCACCCCTTCACTCATCCACCCCTATGAACCCCCTCTGCGCCTGCTGTAACCTCAACCGCCGCGACTTTCTCAAACTCGCCTCCCTCTTTACGGGCTCTGCTGCCGTCAGTGCGATCGCCGGAGGCTGCGGCACCCAGTCCGCGACTACCGACAATGCTGCCAGCGCGCCTGCGGCGACTACATCGGCCTCTGGCGACCTCGATCAGCCCGTCAAAATTGGCTACTTGCCCATTCTCGATGCCTCTCCCCTGCTGATTGCCCACGCCAACCAGCTCTACGAGGCCGAGGGCCTCACCACCGAGCAGCCGGTGCTGTTTCGCTCCTGGGCCGACATTGTCGAAGCCTTTTTGGCCCGCCAGGTCAACGTGGTGCACCTGCTCAGCCCGATTACCGTATGGCTGCGCTACGGAGCTCAAAAAGTACCCGGCAAAATCGTGGCCTGGAACCACACCGACGGCTCGGCCCTCACCGTGCAGCCCGAGATCAACGAGGTCAAAGACCTGGGCGGCAAGGTGATTGCCGTGCCCTTTTGGTACTCGATTCACAATGTGGTGCTGCAACAGCTGCTGGGGCAGGCGGGCCTGACGGTAGTGACCAAACCCGGTACCCAGGCCATCCAGCCCAACGAGGTGAACTTGGTCGTCATGCCGCCCCCCGAGATGGTGTCGGCCCTGGCCAACAAGAGCATTGCGGGCTATATCGTGGCTGAGCCTTTCAACGCAGCGGGGGAAGCCTCCGGCAATGGCAAGGTGCTGCGCTTTACCGGCGACGTGTGGCAAAACCACGCCTGCTGTGTCGTCTTTTTGCATGAAGATGACCTCAACCAGCGCCCCGAATGGGCTCAGGGGGTGGTGAATGCCGTGGTCAAGAGCCAGCTCTGGATCCGCGACCACCGTTCTGAGACGGCCAGACTGCTCTCTAAGGATGGAGGCACCTACACCCCCCACCCCGAGGCGGTGCTGCAAAAGGTGCTCACCGGTTTCGATGCCGACACCTACGCCAAGCAGGGGGCGATCAAACATGCCGACTGGGGCTCCCAGCGCATTGACTTTCAGCCTTACCCCTTCCCCTCCTACACCGAGGAGCTGGTGCGGCTGCTTCAGCAAACTCAGGTGGAGGGCGACAACGGCTTTCTACAAGGGCTCCAGCCCGCCGAAGTGGCCCGCGATCTGGTGGACGATTCCTTCGTGAAGCAGGCCTTGCAAGCGGTGGGGGGGCCGCAGGTCTTTGGCCTGCCCGACTCTCTGCTGCGGGAAGAGAGCTTTCAGATCGCCCGATTGGGGAATTTTTCGCGGGCCTAGGCTGAGGCGGCGATCGCCGTGATTGTCGGGGGGTGTGTAGCGCTAGTTTGTGGTGGGCAGTGCCCACCTACGGATCAACGTTATTTTTGAACCCCATAGACGTTGCATCGGGCGCAGGCTCTGCGCCCCTACCCGCAATCTTCCCCAAATCCAAACCCATCAATCCAGGTTCCCGCAGGGCAGACACATAGGTCTGCCCCTACACCTTCACCCCTCACCCTTCACCTCTTCACCCCCTACCCCCCCATGTCCCTCACCACCTCACTACCCCGCCGTCTCTCCATCCCCATCCCCATCTCGCTCTGGGGCTTGCTCGTTACATTACTGATTTGGTGGCTGGCCACCACGCCCCTGTGGCACAGCGGGGTGATTGGCGACTTTTCGCCGGAGCGTACTTTTGGGGCGATCGCGCAGATGGTGACCTCTGGGGCGATCTTTCCGCACATTTGGGCCAGCTTGCGACGGGTGTTTGTGGGGTTATTCGCCGCTACGCTGATCGGCATTCCTCTGGGGCTGTTGATTGGCCTGTCGCGGGTGATCGAGCAGGCGACGTCGGTGCTGTTTCAGTTTGTGCGAATGATTTCGCCAGTGTCGTGGATGCCGGTGGCGGTGATGGTGTTTGGCATTGGCGACTGGCCGGTCTACTTTTTGCTGACGGTGGCGGCGGTTTGGCCGCTGATGCTAAATGCGGCAGCGGGGGTGGCCTCGGTCGATCGTCGCTGGCTGCTGCTGTCGCGCAGTCTCTGCGCCACCCGCTGGGAGACTGTGACCCGGGTAGTGGTGCCCGCTACCATTCCCCATTTGCTCACCGGGTTGCGGTTGGCGGTAGGCATTATCTGGATTGTGCTGGTACCGGCAGAAATGCTGGGGGTAAGAGCCGGGCTGGGCTATTTCATTTTGGATACCCGCGATCGCCTGGCCTACTCAGAACTAATGGCGGCGATCTTGATCATTGGCGCGATCGGCTACCTGCTAGATACAACTCTGCGCTGGGCAAATCAGGCCTGGCAGCATCGCACCTAGACGAGACATAATCTAGCAAGCTGTTCGCTATAGGTAGTGCTAGGGATGGTTCACTGTAAACGCACCCGTGAAGACATGCTTGAGGCCATGCTTGGCAGCGTGCACCGCAAGGGGCTAAATGGCACCGGGCTGAATGAGCTATTGAAGGTGAGCGGATCGTCTTCTGGCAGCTTTTACAACTATTTTGCCTCTAAGGATGAGCTGGGCCACGCCCTGATCGATTTTGACTGGCAGCAGCTCAAGACTCATCTGATCGACCCGGCTTCGGCCCATTGCGATGACCCAATCGCCCAAATTTTTTGGATGATTGACGCCCTAGAAACCAAACACCTGGGCACGGGCGACTGCTTTGGCTGCTTTCTCGGCAATCTGGTGGTGGATCTAGCCGAGTATGATCCAGCCTTTCGCGATCATCTGATTGGGGTGTTTCAGCAGTGGCAGCAGGCTTTTGCCAGTCGGCTAGCCCAGGCTGATCTAAAGCCAGGGATTGCGCCCCAGGCCCTGGCGGAAGAACTTTTGACGCTAATTCAAGGGGTGCTGCTGCTGGGGCGGCTCTACCAACAGCCGGAGCGGCTAAAGGCGGGGTTTGAACAGGTGCGTCGCCATCTGCGCGAGGCTTTGGTAGAGCAGTCTAAGCCTGGGTGATATACGGCTGACGGGGTATCAGTGCAAGGCGGAATAAAGGGATACTTGGTGCAATGTATCAATAAGCACCCTGTTGAGAAGAGATGAAAGGCTCTGCGGCAGAGCCCAGAGCCCGGTATCGTTACCGGTACGAATTCAAATCGGGAACGATGACCTCTACGCTTGCGAGAGCGGCGACAACAGGTGGCCGACTTCCTAAAAACGCAAGGACGATTGGCATTAAGTGCAATCGCTGAGGCGACGGGATTGAGCCGCAGCGCGGTTCATCGCCATCAGCAGTCGATAGACCGCGCTGAGCAACACCCTGAGTCAAGATCAAACCCCAAAATCTGCTGCTGGGTAAACGCCCCCTGGGCCAGCAACTGAATCACCTGGCGCGGCGACTTGTCGGTTTGAAGCGCGGCTCTAGCCACCTCCTGATCTAACCTCTGAGCCGCCCCTGAGTTGTCGCTGTAGCGGGAGTAGAGGCTCTCGTAGTCCGTGGTTTCCTTAAGCGAAGCTTTTGCCAGTCCCAGGTATTGCTGACGCATCCACCGTCCTTTCTCGGTCTCTGGCTCCTTTGGCATGTTGGGCTCGGTCATAGGAAATCTGCAAACTCATCGAGCAGGGCCGAATCCTAAAGCACGGGATGCATTCCATGGGTTGGGATATTGGCAGGCGAAGCGTTAGGGGAATCAGCCGCTGATTCCGGGGCACCGACCAGTTCGGTAACAGCCACGTTGGTTGAATTACTACTGCCCAGGACACATTCTTCCCTCAAGTGCTGTATCTGAGCTTCCATCTGCCAGATCGACTGCTGAGCCAGGTCTTTCAACTCAGCCTCAAAATAGTTTCCGCTGTGTCGATAGGCAAAGAGTCAGTACCTGGTCGGCTGTCGTTGACGAAGGCCGAGATGATGCGATGGCCCTTGGGCCGGTCTTTGACCATCGTGCTCCTCAACAGTAAAGGCCACAGGCGGTGGCGCTTTCGATTGGAGCATGTCCAGGTACATGCCCGAAAAGGGATTCTCCTGAATCAGATTGTGCTTGAGGCCCCAGTCACAGGCGGCTGAGATTTGCATCAGCGATCAGCGGGCTTGCGATTCAGTGGTGGCCTTCAGAAGTTCTGTCCGAAATTTGAGCGGGTTCTTCAGCCCATCAGTCTTACATTTGCGGAT
This sequence comes from Nodosilinea sp. CTOTU7353, assembly GCA_036782635.1. Classification (GTDB taxonomy): domain Bacteria; phylum Cyanobacteriota; class Cyanobacteriia; order Phormidesmidales; family Phormidesmidaceae; genus Nodosilinea. The sequence continues at coordinate 18,244 of DAIPYU010000025.1, read as the reverse complement.
GTGGGCGGCAACGGGCTCATAGGTTCTATTCAGTGTGGTCGGCGAAATGTTGGGCGTTCGGTACTCCATGTACTGCTCCCACAGATCGAGCAGTTTGGGGGTGGGAGTCGGCCTGTGTTTAGAGTCGGGTTGCTCAACCTCAGGTCGGTACTTATCGAGGCTGGGGTCAAAGTTGCCCGAAACAAAATCCAGCTCTATCTGGCAGGCTTTTTGCTCGGCTAGCTTGCGATTGATGGGGGAATCAGGCAAGCCGGTGCTGAAGTAGTAGCGTTGGCGCTGCCAGCTAAAGACCAGTTGCAGGCGATCATTGGAGTTTTTGTCTCATTTTTGTTGACACATTCCGGGACGGTACCTTTCTTGGCTTTGCGAGACTTGGACTGGGCCGTTGAGGGGGAAGTCATGGCGGAGAATGGGGTAAATGGACTGTGGTAGACCCCCGTTAATTACCCCAAATTTACCCCAATTTCATGGCCAATCTTTTGACGAAGTTACGTTGTTTCAGCCAAGTGGCGAGATCAGCAATGTATTCTTAAGTAGCTAACAGACATGAGGAAAAAGGTGAGTGCTCGAGTAATTGTCGGGTGCTCATGGCATCCGTAGACTCAGTAGAATTCTGATCCTTCCGCTAGCGTCAGCTAGAAAAATGATGCAGTGGAGCAATGAGTCAGATTCAAGACCTTCATCGGCAAGCAATGGATTTGGCCGAGCATGACAACTCCCCTGTCATAAATCCGATGGTCATGTGACCTAACTAAGGCGATCGCACCGATGCTGAGCCCGTTTCGCCCTGTTCTGACGCTTAGCTTTAAGGGAGCAACTACAGGCAAAGCTCTCCTCAGAAGAGCGTGTACCGAACTGAAAAATAGATACTGTTCTCTTGGAAAATGGTTCTATCTTCAGCAAGGGGTACCAGGGGAATGCCCAAATCGACTCGCATCGATAGGTGATCGCCCTGCTGCCAAAGCAGGCCCAGTCCGGTGCCAAGCAAAGTATTTGGGCCAGACAACAAGTCAGCATTTACATTCCAGGCCACCCCAGCATCCAGAAACGGAATCAGTTGTAGGGTGGCATCTAGCTCTGGAATGCGGGCTATGGGCGATCGCAGCTCTGCCGAGAGCAGCAATCCGTTGTCGCGCAGCAAAGCATCTTTTCGGTAGCCGCGCACGCTCAGGGCACCGCCCAGGCCAAATTCTTCCTGAGACAGCAGATCAACGGTTGCCAGTTGAGCGTCACCCCGCAGGAGCAAGACTGTATCGGCACCTAAGCGCTGTAGCCACTGGCCCTGACCGCGCCAGGCAAAAAAGCGACTATCGGGGCCGGTTTCGTTGATGGTGGCATTAAGCAGATCCAGACCAAAGCTAAATTGAGACCGAAAGGCCAGTACGTGGCTCTGGCTGCGCTGGGTCCACTGTTGAGAAAAGCGCAGCGCCGTCACCTGGGTAACCCCCTGGCTGTCGGCACCGGGGGACAGCGGGAAGGGGCCAATGTTGTCCAAACCTAAGCGGGTTTGGTTCTGCTGATGAGACAGGGTGAGGCCTAAGACGAGTTCTTCTGTAGGGGTTTCAATCAGGGGATGACGATAGCCGAATTCGGAGTAGAAACTGTCGGAGGAAATATCCAGGACATCGAAGTCTGAATCAATCACCCGGCTATTTGAGTAACCCGCCCTCACGCGCAATGCATTGTTGTTGGGGCTGACCGGCAGGATATAGCTCACCTCGACCCCATGGCTGCCGTCGGTATTTTTGTACTCCAGCACGATGCGATCGCCCCATCCCGCCAGATTGCCCTCGCTCAACAGCAGGCGGCGCTGCCCAGCCCCTAAACTGGGAGAGCCATAGTTATCCAGGCTCAGATCGACGGCAAAGGAGTCTGCTTCGGTCGCGTCAACCACCAGGATGCTGGTATTTGGTCTACTGCCGGCCTGCAAGTCAGCCGCCACCGTTTCGATTAGAGGATCCAGCTGTAGGCGTTGCAGTCCCGCCAGCAGCCTATCCGTATTGAGGGGTGGCGTGCTCGCCAGCCCGATGCGACTGCGCACATAGGCCGCGTGCAGACGAGTCAAGCCAGTTACCACAATATCTTCGAGTTCCCCTTCGATGACCTGTATGGTGACCGTATCGTTGACCAGGGTTTGCGGGGGAATGATCGCCCCTGAGGTGACGTATCCGGCGGTGACGTAGCGGTCGGTAATGGTAGAGCGCAGGTCTAACAGTTCGCTAAACCTGACCTGACGGTTGAGATAGGGGGCAACCAAATCGACAAAATCTGCCTGAGCAAAGACAGTGCTTCCCGTAATCTCGATGGTGCTGACAAAAAAAGTGCCCTCGATTTCGTCAAAGGGAGGCGCCAAAATCTGGGGCTCAACCGATGGCAGCAGTTCCTCAGGGGTTGGCAGGGTCGGCAGCGGCTGGTCGGGTAGGGGCGTTTCTGGAATCGGCTGATTGGGCAACCGGGGTAACCCTGGAGGCACCTGGGACAACGTCTGAGCAGAGGGAGAGGTCGTTCGGGAGCGCGCAACCGTCTCGGCCCCGGCTGGGGAAACTACCGCCAGGGTCTGGAACATAGCCGGACAGGTGAGAGCAATGCCAGCCCAATACCAACGGAGTAGTGATCGAGTCAACGGAGATTTTCAGGAAGCGATGCTAGCGGCGATCGCATTATAGAGCTACAGCCAGTTGCCCACCAGCACATAGGCCGACCAGTAGGTGGGGTGGCGGTAGTCGGGGTGGTTTAACAGGGCTAACTGAGCCTGGCGCAGGGCGGCCGCTTTTGTCGCTTGGGGCTGGGCCAGGGCTTGATAAAACTGGCCGACAAAGTACGCGCCCGAAGCGTCGTCTAAATTCCACAGAGAAGCCAGGGTGCTGCGGGCACCGGCCTGGAGCGAGATACCGGCCAGACCCAGAGCCGCTCGACTGTCTCCAGTAGCCGTCTCACAGGCGCTGAGGACTAGTAGCTCAATGGGCTCCAGACGGTTTTGGTCACCGGTTCTCAATAAACTGCTCAACTCCTTCACTGGGATAGGACGATCCCAGGCGAGGATAAATGTATCTGCCAGGTTTGAGCTGTACTGAGCGTGGGTGGCCAGATGCACGATCGGTTGCTCTGAGTTCGTTACCTGCTGGGCCAGGGCGGTGGTAGTGAAATCTTGGTTCAGCAACACGCGACTGTTCAACAACGCTTGAATGGTTTGAATTTCGTCATCCACGTTGAACAAAGCGCTGAAGCCGTGGCGAGGCTCCGTCAGCCCTGCCAGCAGCGCCGATACCCGAGTTGACTGTAAGGGGCGAGGGCCAAGCAGTTGCAGGCCGGGGGAGAGGGCGATCGCATAGTCTTCTACCAAATACCGCTCCCCGTCGTACAGGGCAGCCATGGGGGTATTCCGCAGGGCACCGTCTAGCACGAAGACCAACGTTTGCGGGTGGGTTTCAGCCATGGCGGCCTCCATGGGGGCCACGAGCCAGCGGTAGAGCTGCTGACCCAGGGTTCTGCCCTCTGGAGCCGTGAACCGCCGTTCTAGATTTTGCCGCCAGTCCAATAGGGTCTGCTCCAGCGCTGCCTGGGTTACTAGACTGGTGTACTGCCGCAGAGGCTGCCCCGGCAGACTGGCAATAATTTCCAGCCGATCCGGCAGAATAATGGGATAGATGACGGCAGTTGTGGTCTGACTCACCGCTTCAAGGGCGACCTGCTGACCTTCTAGGCAGGCGGTTCTAAAGAAATTGTTGAGTTCGGCAATCTGTAATGCTTCGATCACCTCCCTGGCTTCCGTAAGCCGGGCCGGTTCACTGAAAGGGGCCATTTTAGTAAAGCCAGACGAGATGCTCGCCTCTGGCTGCAGCAGCAAATCGACCAGCTCTCGGTAGACCGGCTCAACGCTGTCGCGAAACGAAAATTGCAGGTCATCGCTGAGGTTGACCAAATCCTGTTTGAGGGACTGTAGGGTGGTGAAGGCCGCCCGGTAGGGTGGCAAGGCTGCGGCTCGTTGGCCCTGCTGTTTAAGCAGGCGACCTAGCTGCCACTGCCACTGGTAGGCGATATCAGCCGCATTGAGGGTTTGCGCCAGGGTCAGGGCTTGCTCGGTCAACTGCTGGGCCTCGGGCCACTGCTGGGAGACTTCGTAGGCATGGCCCAGGTAGCCTCTGGCATAGGCTTCGGCGCGGGTATCCTGCAAAGCGATGCTCTGTTGAATAGCCTGGGCCAGCAGCCGGGCAGCGGTTTCAGCCTCGGCAGGGGTTTTGAGCTGGAGCAGGCTCTGGGCGGCGTTGATGTAGGCGTAGATCTGACTGCGCCCTGGCGGCAGCTGGCCCAGGTCAGTCGGCAGGGTGGCAGCGAGACTGCGAGCGGCAGCAGGGTCCTGCTGGACGAGTAGCTTGAGTCGGTTCAGCCGGGCCTTGAGGCGAAGGTCGGCTTCAGTAGACTGTTCGGCTTGTTGGTAGAGGGCGATCGCGCCCTGCCAATCTCCCTGCCCCTGGGCGGTATTGGCCAGCCCCAGCAGAATGGCCCCCGTCGCCAAGTGCTCTTGCTGCGCCAGCTCCAGAGCGGTTTGCAAATGGGCCTGCGCAGTCTCCAGGTCGCCCAGCAAGCGATAGGTCTGCCCCAGCCGCTGATAGCCCAGCACCTGCACGGGCCGCGACTGCTGCGGCAAGCGCTGTTCTAGGGTAGCCAGGGTGCGCCGGGCTGGCTGGTAGTATCCCAATGACTGCTGGGCCTGCACCTGGTTTAAAAGACAGTTGACGTAGCGGCCTTCGTCTCCGGTTTGCCGGTACAGCTCGGCAGCGGTTTGCCAGGTCTCTAAAGCGGCCTGGGTCTGCCCCCGCGTGAATTGCAGGCTGCCGAGGGTGTTGTGGACCTGGGCGCTAACGGCCAGGTTTTGAGCGGAATCAGGGGCAGTGGCGAGTAGGTCTAGACTGCGGGCGATGGCGCGATCGCTCGCCTCCCACTGACTGAGTTGCTGATAGGCGGCGGTGAGATAACTGAGGGCTAGCGCCTGCTGGAACTGCTGATGCGATGACTGCATCACCGCCTGATCCCACGCGGCGACGGCCTGCTGATAGCGTTGAGCATGGTAAGCCTGCCGGCCTTGATCGAGTAGGTCTGCCGTTGCGCTGGATACCAGTTGCGTTGTCGATAACGAAGGCAGTGCCGCTACAGAGGCTAACCTACCAGCACATAGTGGATCCAGGCTCCAAACAATACCTAACAGCAAACAAAGGGACAGCCTGAGCGTTTTGCTAAATAAATGAGGCCATCGAAATTTAGAAGGGAAACGCATAGGGAGCTCGAGCCGAGAGTGAAATCTGACTTCACCTAAGTATACGGTGCTCTTTATTGCCAACCTTGCCTACCGCCCTGTTTCAGCTATTTAGCAGTGCCGGTTGATGTAATCTCTGAGGTAGCGGCTGGGCAAGGTTAGAAAAGAAGGTTCAATTGCCGCTTTGGGCTCGAGCAGCGATCGCGATCCTAGTGATTTTAAGGCGTCTAGCATTACCACTGTAGAAATTGAGGATGGAATTTGCGATCGCAACTGCGCTAATGAACAGGGTTCTGCTTGACTGGCGAGAATGCTCATCACCATTCTTTCTGAGTTTGATAACCGACCGAGCTGTTGATCCACCAACTGGCAAACATCATCCAGCAATAGCACATTATGCATCAAAAATGATGCAATACTACCGTTAAACCAACGCTGAATCGCAGTTGCTACCGTTTTTAGAATAAAAGGATTGCCGCCGTAGTAAGTAACCAAACGATGCCATTCATCAGCACTCCCCTGAAAACGGCCTCTCGTCTCAAAGAGCTGTTTTATCTCTGTAGTGGTTAGTCCGCTGAGGCGCAACAGTCGAACTGGTCGAAGTTCTTCTGACAGTGGCTGAATCTTTTTTGGCTCTTCTCGACTCGTCAGCACTAGACAGCTTTGATGTCGCCCTTGCCCCAAGAGCTGAAACAATTCCTCATATGCTTCATAGTCAACGCTTTCTCCCGCAGAGGCTTTTGGATGAGCCCCTGGCAAAATAGACTCGACGTTGTCTAACACGAGGAGGCAGCGCTGTTTTTGTAGGCAGTCCATTAGCTGCAGAAACTTATGATGAGCCAAGGCTGGGATGGATGATCCCGATTGGGGAGCTAAGCCTCTGAGCAGGTCGTCGAGCAGATCATTAAAAAGCAATGGTGGTGATTTGCCAATCGGTCGCAGGCTTCTCCACATAACGATTTCAAAGGCTGACTGTATTTGCTCCAGCAGCCTAACAGACAGCCAAGTCTTGCCAATGCCACCCATCCCTGCCAGCGTAACGAGACGACAGTATTCTCCTAAGATCCAGGTTTCTAATGTCGCCAACTCAGCCGCACGGCCACAGAATTTTGAAACATCAGGTGCCGTTCCCCAGCTCACATTAGGAGCATTAGACTGCATTGGCGAAGGATTTGTTACCCTAAGTCGGGCAACCTGATCAGTCTCATCTATTACGTAATCTTGCGCTGGCAATCTGTAATCACTCGGTTCCAGCGGCAGATTAAAAGCACTGAAATAGCGCACTAGAGTACGCAGATCAACACTGGCATTTCTCGCATGGACTTTACTAAGGGTGTGGGTGGACAGTCCAGTCCGCTCACTTAATACTTCTAACGTGCAGGTTTTGGTGTAGTTGTTCCAAATGTTAGACTGTGACTGAGCTGCTTGCAGTTTCTGAAGCCCTGATTGAGTAAGAACTGCGATTTTCCTGCGCCGAGAGCGCGATTGAGGGGTAGATGACATAAAGCAGACACACACACTAATCAACAGACGCTTGACCCAAAAGAACAAGCTAAGGGTTTCTACGGACAACTTCATCAGAATATGCAGAAATTAGATGAATCTCAGTTATTAATAATGAAAGTCCAAGTTTTCTAGACGCTAAATTAAGTCGACTTGACAACATCTTGAAGACGACTCATTGCCAATAATAAAATGCAATATCTCAAGCATGAAACGCCATCCTGAATCTCATATGCTTGTTTTAGATTCTCTTTAGAACTCAGCTTTTAGATGTAAACTTTTAGATAAACAAGAAGGCTGAAGGTACATTGCGCTCTTGAACAAATTTTGGATTCGAGTTGACTTGCTGTTGTTGTTCGGCCTCCTTATCAAGAGCATCAAGCACCTCAACCGCTTCCTTCAATAATTTTCCCTCTGAGTCATACCAACACACAAGCAGATCTTTTAACTCAAGACTGCTGGCTTCCTCAACTCGACCCAGATCAATACCTATACTAGCCACGCCTAGATTCAGCCCTAGTTTAAAGCGCATTCTTTCATGCATTTCTCCATTTTGTTTAGCAACACGAAACCTTAGAGACTCAAGTCTACATTCATCGCTATAGAGCTTTGAAATTGCAATATCACCAACAAAAAAATCATGTTTCTTATCGTCATAATTCAATTCAATCTTGCCAAGTTCGGCAGGCGCAAATATCGCCTCTATGAAATAGGCAAGATCCAGTCCTTGTGTTTCACCTTGTCTAAAGATATCCTTAATTAGATTTTTCCGATCTTCATCCATGAAAAACTCTTTTAGTTTTTCCACAGAGAGTTTTGAGCCAGCATTGATGTCATTACGACTTAAGTTGTAGTTCAGTGTAGAACATATGATATCGAAGTAACTATTTTGCGCGTCTTCATCAAGATCAAAAATCTGGCACAATGCATCAATTAAAATTGATTGCCCAACAGAATATCCTGTACCTTCTTTTTCAAGAGCTTGATCGCTTTTTTCCAACTTCTGCCAGAAAACTACTCCGGAGTTGTAATATAAAGAGTTAAGGAATTCGTATTCTTTTTTGCCTTCTTTTTTCCTTCTCAAACTTTTGCCGGAATGTTCTAAATTCCCTTCTACGGTAAAACCTGCCTTAACTGTTATTTGTTTAAATGTGATGTTTGTGGATTGAGTTTTAAAGATGCCACTAGAGAGCTGTGACTGGTATGTATAGTTGCTATATTTAGCTATCCCTCCAATTCCTGCTTTTGCTTCCAGATTGAAGTTTGATTCAAAATAGGGCTCCATATTATATCCAGTCGAGGCACTACCCTCCACAAATGCTTCAGCATCATAAGCAGTAGAGAAGAGTAATAAGTAGTGTTTTTCGCTTTGTTCAGGTGCCAGGTTTTTAACTGTATCAATCATGTTTGCCTGGTTAGTCTCTGCATCTAAAATCATATCTGAAATATTTTCTTCAGCATCTTTCCTCTCGTCAAAGTAGATTGACTTTATAGACACAGCTTCTAACGCTACTCCAGTACAAGCTAAGTTGCTTTCTAATGCAGCTGATGCATGGGGTATTTCAAAGCGGGGAACACTAGCTAAAGATAACAATTCAACGTCATTTGCCTTTACGGTTGAATCTTCTCGGTAGCTAACAACTAAATCTGGACTGGGAGTGCTACAACCCAAAGTAAACTTAACTCCAATCTTGCATTTCGTTTCACTGCCACGCATATGCATAGCGCAGTAGCGTTTATTTTCGGTAGATGGTAGAACATTCTGACATTCTGTCAAGATAAGTCGTTTTTGACCAAGGCTAGTCTCAATTTCCCCTTCAATTTTTGATGACAAGAAAAGCAGAGATCTTCCTGGGTCGCCAGATAAATTTAACTTTAATGTGTACGTGTCTGAATGAATGGCCAGGTTTGTAGACCCAAATAAGCCAGTATCAGGCATTATGAGATTAACAAGTTTGGCCTTAAAGTTTTCTGAATTAACCTCATGAATTTTACTCAAATTAATAAGTCGATCCATTAAATAAGAAAATAATAGATTGGGCGATTTTTCACTGGCAAAGCTTCCTTTTAAATCCCAATACAAAATATATATTTTTGCTAAATTGCTCAGATTTTCTAATGACCTTATTTCATTAATAATTTGAGGACGAATTTGCTCTAAAGCATTCTTTCTTCTTTGAATATATTCTTCGCTTTTTGTACCCAAAAAACTATGGAACCGGGGTTGATGAGAGCCTTTGCTAAGCCAATTATTGATTTCTGTCTTTACTTTCAGAAGCACGGCAAACTTTTCGTCAGCAGTCGGTTGATTACGGACAAGGCTCTCGTAAGCTTTTAGGTAATCTACAATTTTTCGATAAGTTGACGAAAAGAATCCTCTTATACTGGGCTCGCCAGCCAGCTCCTTTAATCTCTCACTGGTCATTAAGCTTGACTGCAATGCGTAAGCTGGCTGCACTGCTAATGCGTCAGCAACTGGCCTAATCTTTTGCGTCTCCTCAGCCTCTAAAATGCGATCAAATTCATCAAATCGCTGTTGAAGTGAAATGGTGCCCAAATCAAACGAGTTGGCATAGGCCATATTTTTGCCCATCTGGTCAAAGACGCTGTGGGCATTGGAGTAGGTCGGTTCTGGAGTGGGCGCAGGATCTGGAGCTAGGCCCTGCTCTAGGCGATCAAACACGTCATGGGGGGACGATTGCTGAGGGTTTGGTGATGGGGCCTCTGGTTCAACGAATTGCTGGGCCTGTGCGATGGGAGCAGCGCTCGGGCTATTGCTCTCATAGACTTTCTGCCCCTTCAGAATGGCCGATAAATCTTCTAAAAAGTCATCGTCTGTCGCAACGTCTGCCGCAGGTGGCTCGACTGCATGAGCAGGAGTGTTAGTAGCAAGAGCTTGGGTCGGGATTTTGGTAGATTGCGCTGGTGGCGTTGAGTCGGTCGGTAAAACCTCAGGCACCATTGTTTTCGTAACCGGCTTTGCCGTTCTCGCAGGCGGTTCGGCAACGGGCGGGTGGACGGGCGGGCGACTATTAGCGTCTGAGGCAGCGGCTTCGAAAGACTCGACTTCGAACGCTTCTACCTCTGGCTCTGAGTCGAAGATAACAGACTGGGCCTTGGCAACGCTGGGTTGATTGGAGGTGTACCCTCCGGTTGCAGGATTGTAGTGAAGCTCGATGGGGGTGTTGTGATCGTAGGCCATTGCTTCAGCGCGGCTGCCGTGCAGTTTAATGGTCTCGTTTTGGTCGTAGGCTTTGGCCGCCTGCTGGGGTTGAGATTTTTCCTGTGCAATTGGCGATCGCATGGGTACTGAGGGTTGAGATGGCTGTACCCCCAGTGTTTGCTCCAGTGACTGCAGGCGATTGAGTCCAGACCGCTCGACTTTCAATGGCTGGGGAGTTTTTTTGGCCGGGCTGACCTTGAGCGATCGCTGCAAAGCTTGGAGGCGGTTGTTAGAGGTTTGCATGGGGGATATCTCTTGAGCAGGGTTGGATGAGCGTGAGGGCAGAACCGTTAAATGGAATCTGAGGGGTCGTTGTTGCTACTGTGAGCGTTTTGCAGCAGGGCTGCTAAGCTTTGCCAGCTTTGAGTTTCGTTAACGATATCTGCTGCTTCTGGGGCTTCGACTTTGTTCAAGTCCTCGGGGAAGGCTGGCTCGGGCATAGGCCTAGGGCGCGTCGGTCGGGTAAGTCGGGGGCTTGAGGAGATTTTTGATGGGGCGTCAAGCGAGGACGGCGGGTGACGAAAATGATGGCGACGGCGGCGAGAGGATGGCAAGGCTGATGCTGCTGTGGCAAAAGCCGTGTTTTGGTGAGTGAGTCGGGCGGCTAGGTTTTGCCATTGATTTGAGGCAGGTGCGGATGACTGATCTCGTAATCTAGCCGTTGGCTGCATGGCTAGCTTCTCTGCCAGCACGCTGAAGGATCGTGGTGAGTCAGCTGCTGGCCGATGGGCTGCCTGCTGGTCGGTCGGGGACTTGGGCCTGTGAGCGGGCTTTGGCCATTTCATAGACGATCGCCGCGCCTGGAGCTCTTGCTCTAGCGCGAGTAGACGGTTGCGATCGCGGTTAAAAAGGCCAGACATCAATAGCTATCCAAAAGCTCAGGTTTGCAGATTCATCGAAAACACCGCGTAAGGGTCGAGCGCCACCTGTAGCTGTTGGGTCTCGCCCTGCAGCTCGGTGGGTTCGATGGCCAATTGCAGTTCATGTTCACTGGCGGCCAACACCTGAACCAGCTGACCGTTGATCACCGCCGCCGGAAAATCAAGCAAAGACTGGGCTATGGCAAGATTTTCGCCTTCGAGGGTCAGCACCGTTTTGCCTTGAGCGCTCGACAGTTTGGCCTGAGACACCTTGGGCGGGCGTTGCTGTCGTCGAGATTTTTGGATGGCCTCGGCCAGGTTGCCGTAATCGAACTTCTGGCCGGTGACTTGTTCTAGGTTCACCCTGCGATCGGCAACGGTGCGCTGCAGGTCATCGGCAGACTGAATCCCGAGTTTTTTGAATTCTTTTTGCTGGTGTTTTGGCAAATCCATCGCTTCGATGGGGATATCGTCATGGGTCAACGGTGCCCGCGACACTTCGGGAATTTGGGTGTCGCGAATTGAGCCAAGCTGAAACGAAATTTTGGATGCCCCTGTTTCGCCCGGTTTTGCCGTGGTAAAGCTCACCTTATCACCGTCAAATTCAGGGAAAAGCTGCAGTTCAAGATTCATGTCTTTGACCATGTAGGTAAGCTTGCGGTTTAACCCTTTAACAGACAGGGTATCCTGGGCCTTATCAAGCTCAAAAATGAGTGAGTCTAAAAAGGCTTGTAAATTCCAGGAATGGTTGGCTCTATTGACCATCGTCAGGTACGATTTGCAGACTCAAGCGGTGAAATACGGGAAGAATGGTGGTTTCTGTGGTTTGGGTGGGGGCTGAACCATGGAAGGTTATTGTTCCTTCATCGTCAACGGCAATATTGAGTTCAAGTGGCAATTCAACGTTGACCCGTTCAATTTCCAACGCATAGTCAGACTCAGGATCTTCGAGGCGATCAGTGAGATCAGAAAGCTGTTTAATTAGTTCTGAAGGAGGTACCAAATAATCACGGGAAAATCTGTTGTTCATGTGCCTACTGAAGCTAAAACAGCTCTCCTGACGCTGGTTGAAATCGAAGCCAATCTTTAACTACTTCTCTATATCTTTGAGAATCGTGCTCAAAGTATCCAATAGCCACATTGTCTTGCGTATACGATTGAATCAACTCGCGCAAGTCACTATCTTCGGGTAAAACTTGTTTCTCTCCGAAAGTAGAAATTTCTAAAAGCGTGTTGATATCGTCAATGTCTAATCTTACGCAGTTTATTTTCCCTGGCTTACTGTTTTCGTCCACAATATCCTCCCATTTGTTACCACCGGTCGCAGAGATTGACTGCGCAGAGCCCCACCACGAGTGTGTAGTTCCCAAATGTCCAGTTCCTGGCTCTCCATCAAACATAGGTGGTCGAGTCGTCTCGCAGCCAATCATAATGGCGCAATCCCAATTATCATCATCATCTGGCGCTGCGTCATATCTAAAGTATAAATGTCCATGTTTCCCATCAGCCTTAATGCTTTCACCCAAAGCATTTTCCCCGTTCTCACCACCAAGCGGTATATTCATACCGTAATGACCAGATTGAATGGCCTGGATTTGGTTTAACTTCTTTTCGTAGGGACCTTTTTCTTTATCAAATTTTGTCGCATGAGTGGCTGCCGTTCTCGTCTCGAACTTAGCCTTTGCGTTGAGCACCGGCTTGTCGGTATCCTCAAATTGACCTGCAACAAGCCAATTCCAAATTCTATGCTTGTGTTGATAATCAGGGTGTGGGGCTACTTGGCCGTATGCCCGATGACCAACACAAATCAAAACTCTGCCTCCATGAGATAAAGCAGCGGCGATAGGTTTATCCCATTGTTGCCAATTATCATTTTCGTCACTGGTGCGATAACGCAAACCCCCAAAATGTAGCAAACTAAAAATTCTTTGAATTATTTTGCTTTTTTCTGTATTTGCTTCAGATCGAGTGACGCCACCAACAGGTGGATAAATCGTATTTAGCCATAATTTTATGTCTTGTCTGTATTGTATTCTAGCTGTTACATCTTCATTTTTCCAATCCGTCTGCACTGTTATCTCGTCAAAGTTTCCTACTCTTGCGTCTACCCTAGGTGCATCGTTATCACTTCTAACTCTACCGTTTGCAAATGGCTTAGCATAAGCTCGATTTTGGCCAGACAACTGAGCAATGTATTGAGTAGATAAATCTTTAAGTTGAAGACTAACCGGATAAACGGCTGCTGATTGATCGAAGATGACTTTCATGCCATTGAGCAGAACGGGCTCCTCTGATAGAGCCGTTGTGTATTTTGATGATGAGTATGGAAAAATATTGTTTGCCACGCTAAGTCTCTCTTTTCTAGGGGTCATTTGTCTGCGATAGATCGAATCGACGGTCGCCCATTGGGGGATAAAACCTAAGTTGATTGGCTGCTATCCCCCGTTCCATTCCAGTCGTCCTATTTGAGAACCCGCTGCTTACTGATGAGCAATTTTTGCAAGCTACTGACCTACACCGATAAAATGCACAACGCCCGGTACTGGAAAATAAACGTCATGGTCGGTGAGTTCTAACACCTGACCGTTCGGGTTGGTGCGTCCGATTTGTTTCAGCACCAGGCGCTGAATCTTCATTTCGGGATAGACCCAGAGCCCAACGCGATCGCCCCGGCGGCCTTTAAATTCCACCTGGCTCTGGGCGGCATAGCTGCATTGGGCCTTAAAGTCAGGCGTCATCAATGCCTTTAGCTCGGCATCGTTGAGCAATGGATGGCTAGAAATCTGCGGCAGTAGCTCGTTGAGGCGATAGGGGCTCATTTGAAAGCCGGTTTTAAGCTTGCCCTCTAATCGTGTAGGGGTGTTTTCTTCCAGCTGGGTAATTGTTTCCATGCGGGCATGGTTGGTGCGATCAGGTTCTAGGGCCAGGTAATATTTACAATCCAGGGTGATGCGCCGAACCATATCGTCAAACGACGTTTGCCAGACCTGGTGCCAATAAGGCCGAAAGCGATCAACATCGTTGAGGGGCACGACTTCGGCTGTTCCAGAAACGTGGTCAAAGCTGTACTCAGCTGCCAGCGTAATGAGTTGCGACAAACTGGTTCCTAGGCGTTTTTTGCGTTTAGTCTTGCTGGAGATGGCCTGCCAGACCAGCGATACACAGACTAAATAGTCTTGATTGGGTTGAAGTCTACGGAGTTGCTCGGGCGAGAGCTTAGGCGTGATGCCTAAGGGGCCAGTGGTGATGTCTTTGAGACGATATTTTGCTTCGATCAGCACTTCCAGGGTTTGCGGATGCTTGACCAGCAACTGCACGATGCCCTTTGTAATGAGTCGGGGAGTTTTGACCGACATCGGGAAGGCGATCGCCCGATCTTGGCGATAAATTAGACGCGATCGCCCATGCAGCATCAGGGTGGTATTGTCGGTGAATTGGAGGCTAACGGACTCTACCCGCTGATATTTCATCGCGGGGCTTTGTACCGATAGCCCCACACTTAGCCCCTGAGCCAGATGATCATTTCGACCCTCAAATGAAAACTCTCGCACCAGCGATTGCGCCGTTGCCGTCTCGGTATCGCCCGGAAAGCTGTTGCCCACATCTATCAGACCGTGGGTGATGGTGCCCAAGGCCTGACTCGGCGGCATGGACTGCATCAGCATCTTCAGCGTTTCTGGGGCGTAAGATTTTTCTAAAAGCGGCATCAGCCCTGGCACCCCAGCAATGGAAGCTGCCGGTACGGACATCTCTTCGACATAGTTAGAAAGGGCGAGGGCGGTATTAACCGGGGCAGGGCGATCGAGAGTAGCAACGGCTGAGTGACCCGCCAAGTCGGCATATCGAGGAGAAGACTGATATCTGGCGACTGGGGCATTTTCGACACTGAGAGCCATTGCTCCACTTGCTGCCGGAGCCGCTGAGGTGGCGGCTAGCTGTTGCAAAACCGTCCCGAGCAGTTGGGCCGTCTGAGGTGTTATGCCCAACTTTTGAGTCACCTGTGGATTTGTGAGCAAAGCCTGAAGTTGCGTGGGGTCTGCTAGCAATGTTTGCAGAGAAGCCCCAGCAGTTCCTTTCCCACCTTGTGAGCTGCCGCCTAGTAGGCTACCTAAAACTCCTTCAACAACCATCCCAGACCCTGGAATGAAGGCGTCAGCAACGGTACTTGCGATCGGAGCGGCCACTTTTTGGGCTACTTGAGCTGCTTGCTTTAGTAGGGGTTTAGCGACAGATTTTACCACCTTCATCAAAGAGCCCAAAAACATCGCTGAACTGATGGGTTGGACTTCTTTGTAGATGAATGGAACGGTTTCGACGGGCTGACTGTTCATAGCAGAGTTGGGGGTATACGTCATAGCAGACGTCTGCGGTTGGCTGCTGACTGAAACTTCAACAATGTCAGAAATGGCAGGGCCAATCTTGTCGGCGGTACGGAAACTGAAGAGTTGGATATAGCGATGTTTGCGGTCAAACTGCTGATGGGGAATGTCTAACGTGACCCGTCCGAGGCTGCTCTCTGGCAGTGGACCTAGTAGCTTAGAGGTGAATTGTGTCTGCTCTAGAGATGGAAGCCCGCTCGATGATTTACCCTCACCAGATCCGATGCTGTAGGTATAAAACCGATTGACGCCCAAATCGGCTTGAAACCGAATGTGAGTATTATCTTGCTCTTGAAACTTCAAAATTGCTAAGGCCATCGCCCTCTCCTAGTAGCTAGCAGCGACTACTCAGCCGCAGGAAGCGATTGCTGTGATTGAGCGGCCCCACCTTGGGGTACTTGACCTTTGCCCAAATCAAATACTTGAGTAAAGTTGTCTAACTTGAAATAATCAGACTTAAATTGAATCTCAACCGATCCACCCATTTCTGCAGAAAGATCTGTACTCGTATTAGTCTCTGATGTCGCAATACTGATTTGGCTCGTATTTTTAGTGGTGTTTTTATAACTAGCTCTTACACCTCTCCAACCCCATTTCGCATGGCCCTCATGCTCAGTCGAAATCGTATCATGAGTCTCATCTGCTTGATCTTGATTAATTGTATTTTCACTGGCATCAATCCTGAACTTTACATTGGCTTTGATAGTTCCTTTCTCGATAACTAATCGAGATACTCCCATCAATAACGTTTCTCGAAGCAGTGTTCGCTGCTCCTTTGCCATAGCCATTTTAGTTTCAAGAATCTTTGATTTAATATCAGTATCATTAAGATCTACTTCTTTTCCATCTTGATCAATTAAGGTAGGTTTTCCAGATGTTTGGTCTCCTCTTAAACGAGAACCTCTTCGAGCAGGAAAACCAAGTCGATAACTGGGGTTGTCTTGAACTAATTGAGGCAATACTTCAGAGTCATCAATTTTGTTGACAAAGGAAGATAAAGTTTGAGTTGCCTCTTTGAGTAGTGCCTTATAGGCTTCCATTTGCCTTTCATTAGCATCTAAATTGGCATCAAAGACACCGGTCAATAAATCCCGAACAAAACCAGGAAAGTCAACTTTATTGACAAAGTTGCTCATAATTGAGCCGGCATCTTGATTGACACCACCGATTCGCTTGTTGATATGCCTCTCTTCGTCAATCAAGTCGCCTGCGGCAAACCCAGTAGCCAGGTCATTTTGCTGAGCTAAATTGCGATATTGCTCATCCACCACATTTTTGTACATTTGCATCTGTTCAGAACGAGGCAGACGATGAAACGACTGAGCTTGCGACAGAATATCGCGGGCTTGATTACGAGCTTGCTCTTTCAGGTCTTCGTGATTAGACATGTGCTAGTTTCTCTGTATTAATGGTGGATTAATTTAGTGATAAAACTTGTAGAAAGCAGTTTTCACAAGTTGAGTTACCAATTATCAAAATCGTCATCTCCAGCATCATCAAAGTCACCGTCAAAACCGTCATTCTCGACTCGACGATGGCCATTCAGTTCTGCTCCCCTAGTCTCGATTGAGGCTTGGGCGATAATCCAGGCTTCTGCTGCGCTGAGGAAAGATTGAAAGCCGCTGTCTTGCACTAGGCCTTCGTTAAAGTCGGCTACCCACTGAAAGATTTTGTTGCCTTCAATCGCTGCCGTTCTAAGTGGCGCAGTGGGCACCATCATGCCAAGATCTTCTTTAGCCACCTGCTCAATCACGCTCCACAGCGTTTTGCGACGACCACCAAACATGTTGAGAATTTCGTCGGCTTTGAGAATATTCATCGCTTCTTGCAGGTGGGCGTAGTCTTCGGCCACCTGAATGTGGGCCATGCCGGTCATGGTTTCAGTCAGGTTGTACTGTAAGTTCTTGACGGCCTGGTAAATTTGGGAGCGGGACACATAGGCATTGCCCATCTCTTTGCCTTCAGACTTACGGATGTATTCCGTCACTTCCACCATCAGCTTGTGCCACAGCAGCGGAAAAGACCTGTTAGCCACCATATTGGAAAGCAACTTGCCGTCGCCCTTGTTCAATACTCGCTTACAGAGCATGGCCCGCTCTTCGTAGGTGGAGCGCTCACTTCTCAGCTTGTGGAAGCGATAAAGAGAACCCGCCGTTTCGCCCGCAGGGATGTCTAAGGCCCCGCTGGCCCACCGCAACACCAAGGCATTGGCGACATCAAAGACGTGCATGAGTTCGCCAATGGTGTAGACATAATCCAAGGCTCCAGCTGCTTTAATATTTTTTGGAATGACCCCTTGGGCGTCAATAGCAGTATCAAAAGAATCAACCGTAAAGTCCCAGTCGGGTTGTTTGCCCAAACGAAACTGGTCGATGGGGTCATCTTTGACGGTGCTCTGCTTCAGGGCATCGTGATAAGCCAGAGCAAAATATTCATTATACTTTCTCTGGTTGAAATCGCTGTCAGAAGAAATTCTGAGACCGATTCGCTGCAGAGAATCAACCATCGCCTGCCGCAGGTTGGGGGTAAATACCTGTGGATCGACACTGTTATTTGCTTTGAGCTTTTCTATATAGTCATCGACATACTGAGGTAAGTTACCCTCTTGGCGGATGATCTTAATAATTGCATCCACTGCCGGTTCTACCTGGCTATCTCGGATGGGGATACCGCGTGCCAGGGTTAGATCGTCTAATCTTTCCCACTGTCTATTCGCACTTGTAATCCGAATCCGTTTATGGTTTAAGACATCGGCAACCATACGAGCCAGAAAGAACCGTTTAGGCTTATCCCCCACCAACCGCAAGATAGTTCGATAGAGGCCCTCAATATCCTTGCTGGTCTTAACCTGTTCCGCGTTTCCTAGTTCGCCAACGGCCTGCTGTATCAGAGCTAAATAGATTTTTGAGCTAGATAGGAGCAGACGTACACTATCTTCCAACCCAGCAGAATTTAGCCGATCTGAGAGTTCGGCCACCGTAGCCGACAATCCCCAACCCAGGAGGGTATTTTCGGCCTCAGGATA
>DAIPYU010000024.1:0-41680 GCA_036782635.1 Nodosilinea sp. CTOTU7353 | reverse complement strand
CCTACTCTTGCGAGGAGTTGGTTAGGCAGTAATATTGTTGATTAGCTATAAGTAGCAGAGATCGTCTGCGGCGAGTGATTGGGAACGTTAGAAATCGTGAGGTCTGTTGAGATGTACAGCCCCATACGCGATGGCATGGAAAGAACGGTTGGTTCCGTAAAGTATTTAGAAGCACAGCCGCCCAGCAGCCTCGCTGGATTAGTACATTGCTTTTGGGAACTCAAAACGGTTGCCGAGCTGCCAGAAGACTTTCGCTACCACGCGTTACCCGATGCCTGCGTGAACATTCTGTTCAACCAAATCGAAACAAGCATCGCGGGTGTAACCGCGCTTCGCACTAAGGCCGAAGTGTTGAACCTGGGCAGGTCATTTCACTACGTCGGTATTCAGTTTTACCCTGGGGTATGGCAGGGCAATAAGGAAGAGTTAATCGACCACTATGTCGAGGCACCATATTCGGGGAACTTGCCGTTGATACAAGTCAGTCGGCAGATGGCAGAAGTGGAGTTTAGCAGAAAACTACCAGCCCTTTCTGACCTGGTGCAGTGGTTTCTCGAAGAGAAGCTGGTAGCGACCAACTTTTTAACTGAGAAGATCCTGACAAGTCTGGATCACATTCGCAACGTGGCGGATATGGCAAGGATTGCAGGAGTGTCGCCTCGCCAGCTTCAACGCACACTGAAACGAATGACTGGCATGTCGCCACACGATCTGCTCAAGGTCTTGCGTGTGCAGCAGTCATTCAGAACACACTACCTTGACCTGTACTCGGACCAGTCGCACTACATCCACTCATTTCGCAAAATCACGGGCTACACCCCCGCAAAGTACGCCGCCACGTTTGATGTCTGACTTGTACAATCAACGCAGCCGCAGGTTGGCTATTCTGTCGTAGTTACTCAACCATCAACTGCGGAGAACGCTATGGAAAAGCCTAATGCAATCGGCTGGTTTGACATCTACGTAGAAGACATGGGCCGAGCTGTTACCTTCTATGAGAGCGTGTTTGAATACAAGCTCGAAGGGATTGTTGACCCAACGGGCGAAACTCAAATGATGAGCTTTCCTGCGAGCATGAACGCCTATGGTGCATCCGGGGCTTTGGTCAAATCAAAACATGCCAAACCGGGCATCGGTGGCACGATGGTGTATTTCAGCGTTGAGGACTGCGCTGTGCAAGAATCTCGAGTTGTTGCAGCAAAAGGCCAAGTCGTCAGTCCGAAGTTCTCAATTGGGGAGTTTGGCTGGGTGACTGTATGTGTAGACACCGAGGGCAACATGTTTGGTCTCAATTCAAGGACCTGATTGGTCTGAGTGCCTCGTTCTCACGGCTGGTGTTGGCGGCGACCCGCTCTAGCTGCTGTAAGCGACGGTCTGCTTCAGCATTTAGTTCAGCTATGCAGTGATCAATCTCAGCAGCACGGCGATCAGCCTGAGCTTGAGAGGTTTGAAATAGGGCGTAAATGTCCGCGATGGTGACTGGGTCGGCCATGGGTCTAGCGTGGCGGAGTTTAGCTACCGTCTATAGCTGTCGCCACAAAGGTTAGGACGTTTTTATCGGAAACCTAAAGGCGATGGCTATACGCCGGTTCGCCGCCCCAGTCTGGGCTATAGGCGATTGCTACTGTCCTAAGCGAACTGGCCAGCGCTATATTACGCCCTTGCGAAGATCGGTAAAGCCGGTATGCCATAGCGCCATTAACCAATGTATGCTTTCAGCAAGCTAGGGGTGTCCGAACTTTCGGACTGAGATCATACCCTCAGAACCTGACCTGGTTAATACCAGCGGAGGAAAGCGTTGCTTGCGGTAACTAGCCGAGACGACGAGTATAGTGGCGTTCTGGATCGCTTTCCAGAACCTTGGGTAAATTGCCAGCAGATTGCTGAGGTTTGCCTGCGATCGCTCCCCAAGTCTCGGCCTTACCCATCCAAGCCCACCCCGATTTAGGCAAGACCTCTAGCGCCACACCAGAGGTAAACCCATGAGAACTCAATGGATCGCTAAGCGCCAGGGCCACGCCAACGTGTCCCAAATGCACTACGCTCGCCAGGGCATCATCACCGAAGAAATGGCCCACGTGGCCAAGCGGGAGAACCTGCCCGAAGAGCTAATCCGCGACGAGGTGGCGCGGGGGCGGATGATTATCCCCGCCAACATCAACCACCCCAACCTAGAGCCGATGGCCATTGGCATCGCCTCGAAGTGCAAAGTCAACGCCAATATTGGCGCGTCGCCCAACTCCTCGGATCTCAGCGAAGAAGTGGCCAAGCTGCACCTGGCGGTGAAGTACGGGGCCGACACCCTGATGGATCTCTCAACCGGGGGCGGCGATCTCGACACCATTCGCACCGCCATCATCAACGCCTCGACCATCCCCATCGGCACCGTGCCGGTCTACCAGGCGCTAGAGAGCGTCCACGGCAATATCGAAAATCTCACCGCTGCCGACTTTTTGCACATCATCGAAAAGCATGCCCAGCAGGGGGTCGACTACCAGACCATCCACGCCGGGATTTTGATTGAGCATTTGCCGTTGGTGCGCGATCGCATCACCGGCATTGTCTCCCGCGGCGGCGGCATCCTCGCCCGCTGGATGCTCCACCACCACAAACAAAACCCCCTCTACACCCACTTCAACGACATCATCGAAATCTTTAAGCGCTACGACGTGTCGTTTAGTCTGGGCGATTCTCTCCGCCCCGGCTGTCTGCACGACGCCACCGATGCCGCCCAAATGGCCGAACTCAAAACCCTCGGCCAGCTCACCCGCCAGGCCTGGGAGCACGACGTGCAGGTGATGGTCGAAGGCCCCGGCCACGTGCCCATGGACCAGATCGACTACAACGTCAAAAAGCAGATGGAGGAATGTTCTGAAGCTCCCTTCTACGTGCTCGGCCCCCTGGTGACCGACATTGCCGCTGGCTACGACCACATCAGCTCCGCCATTGGTGCGGCCCTGGCGGGCTGGAGCGGGGCGGCCATGCTCTGCTACGTGACGCCCAAAGAGCACCTGGGCTTGCCCAACGCCGAAGACGTGCGGGCGGGGCTAATCGCCTACAAGATTGCGGCCCACGCGGCGGATATTGCTCGGCATCGGCCAGGGGCACGCGATCGCGACGATGCCATGTCCCACGCCCGCTACAACTTCGACTGGAACAAACAGTTTGAGCTGTCGCTAGACCCTCAGCGGGCCAAGGAGTACCACGATGAAACCCTGCCCGCCGACATCTACAAGACCGCCGAGTTTTGCTCCATGTGCGGTCCCAAGTTCTGCCCCATGCAGACCAAGGTCGACGCCGACGCCCTAACCGAGCTAGAGAAGTTCTTGGCGAGCGAAAAAGTAGGCGTATAGCCATTGCTGTATAAAGCAGTTGCGTAGGATCAGCGGAGGGCTTTGTCTGTGCTCATCATCTCTGAGTGGTGTTGACGATGGTGGGCACAGTTTACTTTTGCCAGCTCATAGAGGAATAACATGAAGGTTAGAGAAGTGATTAACCTTATCGAGCATGATGGATGGTACCTTTCGCGTACCCGTGGAAGCCATCGGCAGTACAAGCATCCTGAGAAAGTAGGCGTAGTGACAGTGGCCGGTAAACCGAGCGATGATCTGGCCAAAGGAACGTTAAACAGCATTTTGAAGCAGGCAGGAATTAAGTCATGAATCAATATCTGATTGTTATTGAAGCAACCGAAACCGGCTTTTCGGCTTATTCTCCCGATTTACCAGGCTGTGTTTCAACTGGGGCCACCCGTGACGAAGTAGAACACAACATGCGCGAGGCCATTGAGTTTCACCTAGAAGGGTTGAAGTTAGATGGCTTAGTTGTCCCCCAACCTTCCACAACCTCTGCTTACGTTGAAGTCGCCGCATAGCGCCCTCGAACCAGGCACCATGGCATAGGCTATGACGTGACGCTTGTCCTAGTCTATGGAAGTTTTGATTGCGGCGATGCTGCCCATTGCCCTAGTCGCCCTGGTGGGGTTTGGGGTGGGGCGTAAGTTTGACCTCGACATGCAAACCCTGGCGCGGGTAAATATCTACGCCCTGCTGCCTGCGCTGGTGTTGACTAGCCTGGCCCAGACCACCCTGGCCCTGGGCAGCGCCCTGGCCATTGTCGCCACATTTCTATTGAATACGGCTCTGCTCTACCTGCTGGCGGTGGGGCTGGGTCGTGGCCTAGAGCTTTCCATCGACGAGCAAAAGAGCCTGATTGCCACCACGCTATTTGCCAATGTGGGCAACATGGGGCTGCCCTTCATTCTGTTTGCCTTGGGGGATGCGGGGCTAGAGCGAGCAGTGGTGTATCTGGTGGGCTCTAGCGTGATGATCGCCAGCGTCTTTCCGATTGTGCTGAAGGGTGCCGGGGTGCGGGCCGGGGTCACTTTTACCCTGCAACTGCCGGTATTTTGGGCGGCGATCGCCGGTATCGGCCTCCAGGCGGCGAGTGGCACTTTTCCGGTGCCGATAGAACGCAGCATGACGATTTTGGGGCAGGGGGCAATTCCCCTGGCGCTGCTGACCCTGGGGGTGCAGCTGGCCCGCACCCAGCTGGTGTTTGGCCGGTATGAACTGCTGGGCTCGGCGCTGCGATTGTTGGTCTCGCCGCTGCTGGCCTACGGCCTGGGCACCGGGCTGGGGTTGCAGGGGCTAGACCGCCAGGTGGTGGTGCTGCAAGCCGCCATGCCCGTGGCGGTGAATTCGCTGATCTGGGTGACGGAGCTGGGGGGCGATCGCATCCGCGTAGCCCGAACCATTGTGCTCTCCACCTTTCTCAGTGTGTTTACCCTGCCCGTGGTGCTGTGGCTCAGCAGCCAGTAGGGTATTTTAGATTATTGTTGCGATGTCGCGTAGTGATGTGACCAACACCCTGGATAGCGAGCTACTGCCACCTAGCCCTCTGCTGCGGCAGGCGGTAGTAGTGGTGTGCGATCGCGACCCCACCCTTCAGCGCATTGAGGCCGAAACTGGCCCCCTCACGGTGCGCACCTGGGCACCGGGCTTTCCTTCCCTGGTGCGTATTATTCTGGGACAGCAGCTCTCGGCTAAAGCCGCCCAGGCGATTTTTCAGCGGCTGAAGGCAGAACTAGAGCTGACTCCCGAGGCGATCGCCGCCGCCCCAGATCCGACCCTGCAGCGAGTTGGGTTTAGCCGCGCCAAGATCGCCACCTGCCAGCGGCTGTCGGCAGCCCTGCAGTCAAACCAGCTCAACCTAGACGCCCTGGCGGCCCTGCCCGATGCCGACGCCGTTGCCCAACTCACCCAGATTAAAGGCATTGGCGTTTGGACGGCGGAAGTATATCTGCTGTTTTGTCTCCAGCGGGTGAGCAGTTTTCCGGCCTCAGATTTGGCGGTGCAGGTGGCCTACCAGCGGCTGAAACACCTAGAAAACCGCCCCACTCGCCGTCACCTGTTGGCCGCCACAGAATCGCTGCATCCCTATCGTGGTGCGATCGCCCACCTGCTCTGGCACTACTACCGCAAGCTAACCCAGCAGTGATTGGCACTTCGGGCAAATGCCGTAGACCGTAAACTGGCAGTTGAGCAGTGAAAAACCCCGCGAGGCGCTCTCGCTGCTGCCCACCTGGGTCATTTTGGCGTCTTCAAACTCCTGCACATCGCCACAGTGGACACACACCAGGTGGTGGTGCTGCTCCATAAATGGGGTGTTGAGTTCGTAGTATTTGCGCCCCTCGGCCAGCTCTAGCTCTTGCAACAGACCCAGCTGCACCATCACGTGTAGCGCCCGGTAGATGGTAGAAAAGCTAATCCTTGCACCCTGATCCAACAGCTGCTGGTGAATTTCTTCGGCGTTGAGATGGTGGCCTAGGGCCGCCGACTGAAATAAATCCAGAATTTTTTGTCGCTGGCTGGTGAACCGAAACCCCTCTTTATTAAGAACGGTTTTAAGTAGTTTGGGTTCCTGACTTAAGTTAGGCAGAGGGGGGTCGTTTTCCATCATTGGTTCGCTGCGCTTGAAGAAGCTGGGGCTTTGCCGATATAAACCAGGGGTTATCATCTGGCTAAGGGCATACTTACAGAGTGATTCTCAAAGAGCTAGGCTGGAGCCTTGGCGAACTAGCCGTAGCTGTTGAAAGTGGCTTTCGCTATCGGCTTTGAGACTATCGAAAACAGTTTTTGATATCCGATTTTAGGTTTATTGAAAGTCATTTTCGCTATCATATTGATAATCAAAGCTCTGCATTTTTTGATACTTTTTTTGGCCGCCAAAGTTATTAGCTAGATTCTAAAAAATAGGGTAGGCTCAAGCAGTAGCCCTTAAATATTGGGGGCGCTTTTACTGCCGATAAAGGGGGATGGTTATGCCTATCACTGAAACACTGCTGCAAACCTATGGTGAGGTAGCGGGCAATCCAGTTTTGCTGGAGAAGTCGGTTACAGAGCCAGTGGTCGACGGGCTGGCAACGCTCTATGCCAGCTTTACAGCCCTGTCGTTGCAGTACCAAAAGCACCACTTTGTGGTGGAGGGCTCGGAGTACTACATGCTCCATGACTACTTTGAAGAGAGCTACGAAGCGGCCCATGGCCACGCCCACGACGTAGGTGAGCGGCTCCACGGGCTGGGGGGCATTCCGCCCCTGAGCTTTGGCAAGTTGGGTGAACTGTGCTGCTTTGACATGGAAAACGACGACACCTACCGCTGCCGCATCATGATCGACCACGATCTCAAGGCCGAGCAGGCGCTGATCGAGTTGATTCGTCGGCTGGCCGCCCAGGCCGAGAGCTTGGGCGATCGCGCCACCCGCTACCTCTATGAGCAAATTTTGCTGAAGACCGAAGAACGGGCCTACCATCTGGAGCACTTCCTCACCCCCGACAGCCTCAAACTGGGCTGGTAGTTACTCTCTACGCCCCTTTTTCTAGGGAGCAAACAAACTCTTACCCCCCTTTTTAATGGAGGTAGAGGGGATCCTCCCCTGTTCAAGGGGGGTAGGGGGGATTCTTTCTCAATCTCACTCTGGCTCACGCCCACCCCCTACGCATCGAGATACACCTTCCAAAGAATCCAGCTCGACAGCACCACAAAGGCCACGATCACCAGCCAGTGGTCTAGCCGCTGGGGGTCAAACGCCTGACCACTCATCACTTTGCATCCAGCCGCGCCAGGGCATTGGCGGGGGTGGCTCGGTGAATCATTTGGCCACTGGGCAATCGTAGGTTGGGGCCGTGCTTGCAGGCTTTCATGCAGCCGGTGGCTTTGACCGAAACGTGGCTCAGCTCGGGGTCACTATCAACAGCCGCTTGCAGGTCGTTGTAAATCTGTCTGCCGCCCTGCTTAAAGCACTTGCCCTTGCTGCACACCTCAATGCATAGGCGCTTGGGCTGGGCCCGGGCGGCGGTGGCGACAATATTACCCCACTGCTGTTGCAGAGTCTCGACCTCACCGTCGGGCAGGGGCAAGACGTTGATGGCGCGCCAGAGATTATCCTCGGGGTAGGCCCACACCTGCACAAAATCGCCCGGTGCTAGCTCGCGCACCAGCATGGGCCGCAGATATTTTGGCAGTTTAATGCTGTATTCTTCTGCACCAGCCTGAAGCATCAGACCTTTGATCTTGCCCTTGTCAGAGCGGTAGACGCCGGCGTACTGGCCCTTGATCACCTGCCCGGTGGGCGCTGCCACATCCGCTACAGCGGGTTCGTAGAGGGTTTTCATCGCAGACTCCTTTGCTGCCAGCAGCGTTCGAGGTGGTCGGTGAGAGAGAGTTTGGGGAGAGTCACGGCCTGCACCACGCTCCAAACCAGCAGGGCATCGGCGGGGGTGTTGATGGCGACGGTGAGGGGGCGATCGCCGCCACACTCACAGACCATATTCAGTTCCTGCAGGCGGCGGTAGACATTCCAGCGGCTGACCCGGTCTAGCTCAACCACGGTCGTAGAGAGGGGACGGACTTGGGCGGTCTGCCCCGATTTAGAGCGGCCTGATTTTAAGACGTGCATATTAACTCGACTGACTCTCCATAGTGGCAGCCCCCAAAGGGCCTGATTTGAATGAAATTAACTCTAAAGCGGGTGGTGAGAGAGGGCGGCGGGCAAAGGCTCAAGATCGCTCTAAGCGTCTGTCAGCTGCTGCGCCAGCGTTCCCAACAAATTCTGTGGCCTAGCTTGGCGGCAATATTGACTGCCATCACTGTTGACTATTACTTTTACTAAGATACCCAAGCTCTGGGATTATTGCAACATATTATCAATAAGAATCGTTCATTCTCAGTAGACTGAGCCAATCTCGGTGGGAGATTAACGATGTTGCTGGCGCAGACCGATACAATTCCAACAACAGCAGTTTTCTGCCATTGCCCATGCCCTCCCCCAAGCAAGCCACCCTCCGCGCCAACCTATTGCAGTCCTACGAAAAGCTCCCAGGAGAAGATCGGGAGCTGGTGCAGCTGTACGCCATCATCTACATCGCCATCGGCAAGGTAAAGCTGATCGACTGCTTCAACCGATATATGCAAAGTGTGGGCAAAAAGCCGTCCCTAGATCTCAAACGGTTAAATCCCCTGCTTGTCCGTCTCAATGGCCAGCGGATGCTGGTGACCCAAAGCAACTACGGTCCCCAGTGCCACCCGCTGCTGGTCGAAATCGCCACCCGCGATGCCGTGCGCCAGGGCACCTTTGAGCCCATGGCCAACGCGGTGCAGGCCCAGCTTCCCGTGCGCACCCACGGGTGGAACAAAGCCCTGCGTCTGTTTCAAAGCGAAGACGAATTCATTCGCGAAGTGCGCATCGGCCTCTACCGTCGCGACTGGGTGTTTATCGAGCAGCAGTTTGAGTCTTACTACAGCAACCCCTACGCCACCAGCCGCATCTCCATGGCCCAGGTGTTTGAGCTGGTGTGCAACAACCCCTTCGACCGCGACTGGTTTCTCACCCTCAAGCAAGACCCCGACCTCTACGAGGCTGCCCTGGGCAACCTCTGTCTCAACTCGCTAATGGCCATGACCCCGGCTGACGAGGCCTTTGCCCTGCTCCACGAAGAATGCACCGCAGCGAGCGCGACTATCTCTGACCACCTCAAAGGCATCTGGGTAGAACAGCTGATCGCCCGAGGCCGGTTACCAGAAGCCGACGCCGCCCTGCAAGACTATGCCGACGAAGACCCCCTAGAGCTGCTGCTGCACCAGAGCTGGATCAGCTGCCTGCGGGGCGACTACGCCCAAGCCTTACAGGAGGGCGCGGTCGCCCTCAAGCTGCTCAAAAAAGCCACCGGCAAGCGCAAGGTCTACTTCGACACCGTGCCCGGCATCTTTCTGGTGCTGGCCCTAATTAAAGAAGGCTCCCTCACCAGCCTCAAAGAGGCCGAGGGCTACGCCCACATCATCGCCGAGCAGAGCTACCGCCACTGGATGAGCGTGATCTACAGCTGCCTAGAAAAAGTCGCCCAGGTGCTCCAGGGCAACACCGCCGCCAAGCGCTACCTGACCAGCACCCCCGTCAGCAGCCTCGACAACGCCAGCAGCTTTGAGGCGCTGATCGACATGCTCTGCCTCTACTGGGTCGATGTGGAAAATGCCCAAGAGCGGCTGCCCGACCTTGTCAAAGACCTCTACAAAGACGCCACCGCCGCCGGCTACGCCTGGTTTGCCCTTGAGGCCGCCGAGCTGCTGATCCGTCTCAACCCCGACAGTGCCTACGGCCAAAAAGCCCCCACCCTGCGCGCCAAAACCGGCATTACCCCTCTGGTTACGCTGATTACCCCCAAGCAGGCCTGGGAGCTATCGCTGACGGCGCTGATTGGCCTCAACCCCACGGCCCCCGCCGCCGCCAGCAAACCCGCCACGGCCGACTATCGCCTGGCCTGGTTTTTGACCTTCTATTCTGAAAACACCTGGCTGCTTCAGCCCAAAGAGCAAAAAATTAGCGTCAAGGGCGGCTGGAGCCGGGGCCGGGCGATCGCCCTGCGCCGCCTCAAAAACGAAGTCAAATCGTTCAGCTACCTCACCCCCCAAGACCTCGACATCTGCGCCCACCTCACCCACGACCCCTACGCCTACGGCTACGACAACTACACCTTCCCCGACCGAGCATTGGTCGCTCTAGTGGGTCACCCCCTGGTGTTTTGGGAAGACTCGCCTACCACCCGCGTCGATGTGGTCAAGGGGGAACCCGCCCTGCTGGTGCGCCAGGCGGGGGCGGGCAAGCTGGAGATTTCGCTCACCCCCGAGGTCGATACCAAAAAGGCGATCGCCCTGATCAAAGAGACCCCCACCCGGCTCAAGGTGATCGAGTTTGGCCCCAGCCACCACCGCATCGCCGAGGTGCTGGGGCCAAAGAACGCCCTTGAAGTGCCCGAAAGCGCCAAGGAGCAGGTACTCGCCGCCATCAACGCGGTGGCGGGCTTGGTCACGGTGCACTCCGACATCGGCGGCGGCGTAGCCGATGCCGAAGAGGTCGAGGCCGCCCCCCAGCCCCACCTGCACCTGCTGCCCGCCGGGGAGGGGCTGAAGGTCTCCCTGCTCACCCGACCCTTTGGCGACGACGGCCCCTACTACCGACCGGGCACCGGCGGCGAAATGGTGATCGCCGAAATTGATGGCCGCCGCCTGCAAACCCACCGCAACCTCAAAACCGAGAAGAAGCTGGCCCGCGCCGTCGAAACCGCCTGCCCCACCCTGCAACGCCTCGACGACACCGATGGCGAATGGCTGATTGACGACCCCGAAGCCTGCCTAGAGCTGCTGATGGAAATTCAGGATGTGGGCGATCAGGCGGTGGTGGAATGGCCCGAGGGTGAAAAAATGCGGATCGCCAACCGGGTCAGCCTCAGCAACTTTAAAATTCAAATTCAGCGCCAGCGCGACTGGTTTGCCGCCAGCGGCGAGCTGCAAATCAGCGACGACCAGGTGATGGATATGCAGCGCCTCATGGAGCTGCTAGAGAAATCTCCGGGGCGGTTTATTCAGCTGGCCGACGGTCAGTTTCTGGCTCTCACCCAGGAGTTTCGCAAGCGCCTCGACGACCTGCGGGCCTACTCAGAGAAAAGCGGCGACGGCGTGCGCTTTCATCCCCTGGCGTCTTTGGCCATGGAAGACTGGATGGATGAGGTCGGCCAGCTCAAGACCGACAAGCACTGGAAAGACCACCTCAAACGCCTCAAAGAAGCCCAAAATCTCAAGCCCGAGCTGCCTTCCACTCTCCAGGCCGAGCTGCGCGACTACCAGCTAGACGGTTTCAACTGGCTGGCGCGGCTGGCTCACTGGGGCGTGGGGGCCTGCCTGGCCGACGACATGGGCCTGGGCAAAACCCTGCAAGCTCTGGCGGTGATTCTCGCCCGCGCCCCTGAGGGGCCAACGCTGATTGTCGCCCCCACCTCGGTGTGTATGAACTGGCTCAGCGAGGCCGAGAAGTTTGCGCCGACGCTAAAGCCGATGCAGTTTGGCACGGGCGATCGCCAAAAAACCCTCGACAACCTCAAACCCTTTGACCTGCTGGTGTGCAGCTACGGCCTGCTCCAGCAGGATGACGTGTCCGACATGCTGGCGAAAGTCGAGTGGCAGACCATTGTGCTCGACGAGGCCCAGGCGATCAAAAACTCCGCCACCAAGCGCTCTAAGGCAGCGATGAAGCTCCAGGGGGGCTTCAAAATTCTCACCACCGGCACCCCAATTGAAAACCACCTGGGCGAACTGTGGAACCTGTTTCGCTTCATCAACCCCGGTCTGCTCGGCTCCCAAGACCAGTTCAGCACCCGGTATGCCAATGCGATCGAGCGCAACCAGGACAAAGCAGCCCGCAATCGGCTGAAGAAACTCATTCAGCCCTTTATTTTGCGGCGCACCAAAACCCAGGTTTTGGATGAATTACCCGCTAGGACAGAGGTGACGCTCCAGGTGGAGTTGAGCGCCCAGGAGATGGCCTTCTACGAGGCGCTGCGGCGGGAAGCGGTGGAGAAACTCGCCGATCCCACCATCGAGTCGGGCACCAAGCACCTGCAAGTGCTGGCCGAAATCATGAAGCTGCGCCGCGCCTGCTGCAACACCCGCCTGGTCAAGGGCACCACCGCCCTGCCCAGCGCCAAGCTCGAAGCCTTTGGCGAAGTGCTCGAAGAACTGCTAGAAAACAACCACAAGGCTCTGGTCTTCAGCCAGTTTGTCGACCACCTGAGCATTCTGCGCGAGTTTCTCGACGGGCAAAACATCGCCTACCAGTACCTCGACGGCAGCACCCCCGCCAAGGATCGCAAAAAGCGGGTCGATGCTTTCCAGGCGGGCGAGGGCGATGTGTTTTTGATCAGCCTCAAGGCGGGGGGCACCGGGTTGAACCTGACCGCAGCCGACTACGTGATCCACATGGACCCCTGGTGGAACCCGGCGGTGGAGGATCAGGCGAGCGATCGCGCCCACCGCATCGGCCAGCTGCGCCCCGTAACCATCTACCGCCTGGTGGCCAAAAACACCATCGAAGAAAAAATTGTCGACCTGCACAAGCAAAAACGCGACCTGGCCGACAGTCTGCTCGAAGGCACCGACATGAGCGGCAAGATCTCCACCGAGCAGTTGCTGCAGCTGATCAGCGAGGGATAAAACAGAAAGGTGTAATTAAATATAAAGCCTTTGTAGGATGGGCAAAGCAACGTGTGCCCATCATTAGGGAGAGGGGCACGGCCTTTGATACTAGATCCGCCTTGGCTAGCCCCGGTTGGGCTGGGCAAACGCCGTTTGCCCCTACGCAATCCGCCTGTTTGGAATCGGGGATAGGTGATTCTGCCGCAGTCTGCTTTAGCAGACTTTCGCTATGAGCCAGTTCACTCCCTGGTGGTTGTGGCCGCAGTCTAGAAATCTCCTACGCCACCCCGGCAAACAGAGCTTCGTAGGGTTGGGGATTGGCATTCTCCTGGGCGACAATTTCCACAATTTTGTTGCGCGACTGGGGCAGGTACAGCGCCTCTACGCACACCTGGGCCACCTTGAGCCGGGGCACACTGCCCTCAAACAGAGTATCGGCGGGGGCCATGATCAGGGCGCGGCTATCGGTGTCGTCATCCTTGAGGCCGCCGGGGCGGACGATGGTGTAGGTGAGACCGCTGGCTTGCAGGTAGGCCTCGGCCTGCTGCTTCCAGTAGAGGATTAAAAAGAATAGATTAAGCGGGTGAAAAAAGCGCGAGACGCAGAGCGAAGAAACCATGACAAAGTGCTCGATGCCCACGTCTTTCGCCACATCTACCAGGTTTTTGGTGCCTTCGTAGTCGACCTGGTAGGGGCCGGTGGGGTCAAAGCCGGGGCGGGCACCGGTGGCCGAGAGCAGCACGGTGCAGCCTGCCATCGCCCCTCGAATGCTCTCCTTATCGGTCACGCTCCCCTCTACCAGGGTGACCTCGATGGGCAGCTTGCCTCGAGCAGCGGCAGCATCGCGCACAAAGGCCACCACCGGCACGCCGCGATCAACCAGCTGGGTCACAATTCTCGAGCCTGTAGCTCCCGTAGCCCCGGCAACAAATGCTTTCACGGTGGCATTCTCCTGGTGTGATGGTTCTGTGTAGTTCTGCTGTAGTGGTTTGATCTTACGAAATGACCCGCTAAAAAGAAACTATCCCCAGGGCAGACTCGTCCAAACCGTTGCAGGTATGACAGTTCTGGGGGGCACACTTGAGATACTAAAGCTTTACGATAGGTTAGGCTCTGACGTAACCTATCGCAGCAATTACACTGTCTGATAATCAATCTGATGTTGTTTAAGCAAGTGGTTAAACAGTGACCCTGGAATCCATGCCCTCGACCCAGAATATTGATGCATTGCCCTTGGCTCCAGGAAATCAGGGTGCTACGGAGAATGTCATGGTCAACGACCCTCTCCCCGAGGATATTGATGGGGATACCGCTGATGGCGCGATCGCCAGCCCCTCAGCCAATGGTGGCCTGGTGCTAGAGGGCCACTACGCTGGCAAGATGGAGATGGCGGCCGACGTCGACACCGTGGGCCGCTACCTGAACAGTCACCAGGGTTGGTTTACCCGCTGCGCCCATCCCATGCAGGTAGAGCCAATTGCTGATCACGGCTATGCGTTGGTGGTGGGGCATTTCGCCATGCTGGGTCACGAGGTGGAGCCAAAGGTAGGGCTTTACCTGTCGTCCCTTGACCACCGGATTTACCGCATCGACACCATGTCGATCCCTGGGTACGTGGCCCCGGGCTACGACGTCGACTTTCACTCTGTGCTAAAGCTTAAAGAAGGGGCTGCCGTGGCCCCCCCGGCTACGGCCCTGACTGAGGTCGATTGGGAACTGAGCCTGGCGGTCAAGATTCATATGCCGCGCATGCTGGGTTCAGTGCCGCGATCGCTACTCAAGTCGTCGGGCGATCGCCTGCTCAACCAAGTGGTGCGCCAGGTGTCTAAGCGCCTCACCCGCCGGGTGCAAGAAGACTTTCACGCCAGCCATAACCTGCCCCTGCCCGAAAGCTATCGAGGCCACCACTTCTGGTCAAACTGGGGCCGCAAACCAGAGGCCCAATAGCAGGCCAGTGTCTGAGGCTGACTGCGACTCAGGGTTCAGGGTTTGAGGCATAGGGCTCACGGCTGACCTTGAACCTAAAACCGTGAACCGTATACCCCCCGCTAAAGCCTATCTAGAAGTTTTTGCACGATCTGCATGCCGCTGACAGCCTGCCAGCCAAACAGCCCCACCAGCACAACGTTGAGGGTGATGTGGGTGAGCCGAGCCGTTTCGCTGCCCTTTTGCATAAAGGGCACCAGCGCTGCTGAAGAGGCGATCAAGGTGGCCATGCCCAGACCCACCAGCAAGTGAGGCCCCACAAACAGCTTGCCCGCCTCTAGGTAGGTTGCAGCCATGCCGCCGACGGTGCCAAATACCATAAAGGCCAGCAGGGCCGAGCCGACTTTGTGATGCTTGAGAGCAAATTTGCCCTTGATCAGCTCTTTGCGGGTTTCGGCATCGGCCAGGCGGGTTTTGCGGGCCTGCACCCCGAGGTAAAGTGCGTAGAGGGTGGTTGCCAGCAGCAGCCACATCACTACGGGGTGAACAAAATTGAGCCAGGGTTGAAGAGTGTCTAAGGTCATGGGGCTCCGTTGTTGTATTTCCGGCGTAACAGTTCCGGTGTTACATTTATTTAACAAAATTATAGAAGCACAGATTCTGGCTTGGCAAAGCATTAGTCAAAATGAACAGGTGCAGGGTAGGAACCTGGTTCGACCAATCGCGTCATGCAGACATAGCGCTGTGCACTGCCCCCAGCCATCAGAGCCCAGGACCTGTAGCCCCCTTTGTCATTTCAGAATTCATTACCAAAAAAAAATAGGGAAAAATTAGGGAGATGTTATGGGGCGATCTCAGCGGTTTGTGACAGCGTTGCTGGCTAGTTTTTTGGGGGCGGTGCTGCTGAGTCAGGGACTGAGCAATGCTCCAGGGTTTGCGGCAGAGCCTGGGGCGGTTGCAGAACAGGTTGCCCCGGTGTTGGCCAGTGGTGAAGATGCGCTCCAGGTTGACCCGGCGACGCTGCCAGAAAACACCCTGCCTACCCCCTTTCCAGAGCAGCCCGACGGCACCCTAAAACTGCCGAAAAAAGATCCAGATATTCCCGAAATTGTGCCGACGGCGGGCGCTGAGGCTACTTCAGAGGCCGCCGAGCTAGATGTCAATTCTCCCGTCGGCCGGGCGCTGCTGCTGGCGGGGCTCTCGCCGGAGGCAGCCAAGCGCAGCGAGATCCTGATGCAGGCTGATCGCCTGTACCAGGAGGGCGATCGCGCCGATGCCGAACTGCTCTACCGGGCGGCCAAAGACCCGGCCTGGCTAGCCGAAACTGGGCCAGAGTTGGCGATCGCCCCCCTCACCGACCCCGCCGATCTACCCCCTGGGGGCCAGGTTTACTGGCGCGAGGCCCTGGCCGGGGCCGAGACCGAGTTTCCCAACCGGGTGCTGATTCCCCTGGAGCTTTTGGTCAAAAACTATCCCGAGTTTTTGCCGGGGCAGTCTCTCTATGCCCGCTACCTGGTGCAGCAGGGCCGTGCCGACGCAGCCCAGGCGGTGCTTGAGGGGGCGATCACCCGCTACCCCTACAACCCCGACCTGCTCCAGGCCCAGGCCGAGGTGCAGATGGCCCGCCAGCAGTGGATCGAAGCCGCCATTACCGCCAACCAGTTTGCCATTCTCAACCCCGAGCACCCGCAGGCTGAGGCGATGACCGGGCTGGCGCGGCAAAATCTCGATCGCTTTCGCGGCGAGATGAACCAAACCCTGACCCGCAATCTGGTATCTAACATTGTCACCGGAGCCGCCGGGTACATTCTCACCGGGGGGCTGCTGGGGCCGTTTAGCGCTCTCAACTCCGGCATTTTGATGATGCAGGGCGAAAGCGGCCTGGGCAACCAGGTGGCCGAGCAGGTCAAGCGCCAGCTGCCCATCGTCGATGACCCCGAAATTCGCGCCTACGTCAACGACATGGGCCAGCGACTGGCGGGGCTGGCGGGACGCGACGAGTTTGACTATAGCTTTGAGGTGATCATGGATGACAGCCTCAACGCCTTTGCCCTCCCCGGCGGCAAGATCTTTATCAACGCCGGAGCCATCACCCGCAGCCACTCTGAGGCCGAGCTGGCGGGACTAGTGGGCCACGAGATCGCCCACGCGGTGCTCTCCCACGGCTTTCAAATGGTGACCCAGGGCAACCTCACCACCAGTCTGGCCTCGTTTATTCCCATCCCTGAGGTGGCCAATATTGCGGCGGGGCTGATTGTGTCGAGCTACTCCCGCGATATGGAGCGCCAGTCTGACATCTTGGGCACCAAGCTGCTGGCCAACAATAACTACGCCGCCGACGGCCTCCACAACCTGATGATCACCCTCGAAGAAGAGTACGGCAACCGAGGCGTGAGCTGGTTTGCCTCGCACCCCAACCCAGGCGATCGCGTCAGCTACCTCAAGCAGCTGATCGACCAGGGCGGCTTCAACCGCTACGCCTACGAAGGGGCCGAAACCCACCTGAAAATGCGCCACAGAATGACCCAGCTGCTCAACGCCTACAAGCTAGAGCAGGGCGAAAATGCTGGCCCGCCGCGCCGTAGACGCTAATGGACGACTAGACGGGCAAGCTAAAGATGATAAGGAAGGAGGGTGTACGGTTCACGGTTTCAGGTTTTAGGTTTCGGGCAAGCCGTGAACCACATACTTTAGGAGATTTCCAGGAAAGAAGGTACCAGCTTTAATCCAGCAACTATGGCCACCGTAGGGTGGGCACTGCCCACCATGGGGAAACTATTTCCCAGAAGTCGCCTTAAACCGCGCCCCCCGTCACAATCAGCCTGATCAAGTACTAGTGTTTTGCGATATGTCAGTCTCAGGTCAGGCTATAACCGCCGCCACCAGCAGCACCACCCCTACCCCCAAGCACCCCACCATCGACCAAAACGCCGTTTTAGCGCTCTGGTCAACGCTCTTGGTAATGGCCTCGTGGGATTTTAGCGTGATGATGTAAGGCTGGTCAGATCGGGTGGGCTGTTCGAGGACAATGGTGCCGGTGCGATGGCCCTCCTGGGCCAATCTATCGCTCGCCGTACCCACCACCAGCACGGGGCGATCTAGCGGCAGCACGGTTTCCTTATAGCGATAGCCCAAGGTTTTGCGGTTCCCTTGGCCGCGATCGCTGCCCAGCGCTAGGGAAAACGACCCGTAGGAGAGCATACCTCCGGCGGGGCTGTCGGGGCGAAACTCATTGAGCACTTCCACCGCCTCGATCTTGGCCCCTTCTGGCTCGATCCGCACCCGCCCAGAGCTGTCTACCAGGTCAAAGGGAATGCGCTGGCTATACTCGCTGACGGTTTCTGAGCCGCGCTGGGTGCGGCTAGTAACGCGCCCGTCGCTGTCTTTTTCGCGCACGGTTTCTTCGTACTCGCGCACCACGGTGGTGGTGTAGCAGACGCAGGGCAGCTGTTTGAGCTCTGAGGTCAGGGGGATCTCTGCGGTTGGGGTGCCCTGCAGCCACACGTAGTCGCGCCAGTCGCCACCGCCGATCTCTTTGGCCACAGCGGTGGCGGTAGCTTGTAGCTCGGCTGCTTGGCAGGCGCGGGCCAGCTTCAGCTGGCTACAGCGGTTTTGCTGGCGGCGCTGCACCCACCAAAGCACGGCCCCAGCTGCGATAAAAATCAATCCTGCGATCGCCATAGCATTCTCCCGCCGTATCGGCTCTGGCTACCAGGATGCCCAGAGCGATTGCCAGAAACCGCCCCACTTAATGAATTGACAATGATTAGCGGGAAGACTTGATCCGAGGAATTGCTTAGGCGACTTCTAGAAAAGAGTTTCTCCATGGTGGGCATTGCCCACCCGACAGCGGCCACAGTCGCTGGATTGATGCTGGTATCTTTTTTCTAGAAATTTCCTTAGAGGAATCGGCCCGCAAGGCCCTGGCTAGGGGTGAACGGGGAAAGATTCTGGCGCGAATTCTGGCGCGAATTCTGGCGCAATTTTTGTTGCAAAACTTAAAGCGTCCCCGCCTGCCTCAAAAGCCCTGATACACTGACACTTAAGCGGTTGATAGAAGTAGCCCAGTGCTTTTTGCTCTCAGGGTAGAAATATGCCTAAAATTAAAAGTACAAGTCTCTCTCAGCCGTCGCTCCACCGGGAAATAGCCCGGCCCATGTTCACTGCGCCATCTAAGGACTCATGGTAGATTCCCTTAAAAAGCCTGAATTGCAAGAGATTCGACCAGGGGTAAAGGCTCCCGCCAAAGATACCATTCTCACCCCTCGGTTTTACACCACCGACTTTGACGAGATGGCCGCCATGGACATTTCGCTCAACGAAGACGAGATGCTCGCCATCCTCGACGAGTTGCGGGCTGACTACAATCGCCACCACTTCGTCCGCAGCGAGGTCTTTAACCAGTCTTGGGACTGCGTCACCGGCGAAACCCGGCAGGTATTTGTAGAGTTTCTGGAGCGGTCCTGCACCTCCGAGTTCTCTGGCTTTTTGCTCTACAAAGAACTGAGCCGCCGCCTTAAGGGCAAAAACCCCGTGCTGGCTGAGTGCTTTGACCTGATATCGCGCGACGAAGCGCGCCACGCGGGCTTCCTCAACAAGGCCATGGCTGACTTCAACATGCAGCTAGACCTGGGCTTTTTGACCAAGACCAAAGACTACACCTTCTTCAAGCCCAAGTTCATCTTCTACGCCACCTACCTGTCGGAGAAGATCGGTTACTGGCGCTACATCACCATCTTCCGCCACCTCGAGTCTCACCCCGAGAACGAGATCTATCCGATCTTCCGGTTCTTTGAGAACTGGTGCCAGGACGAAAACCGCCACGGTGACTTTTTCTCGGCCTTGATGAAGTCTCAGCCCGACATTCTCAACGACTGGAAGGCCAGGCTGTGGTGCCGCTTCTTCTTGCTGTCGGTGTTTGCCACGATGTACCTCAATGATCTCCGGGCCAAAGGCTTTTACTCTTCCCTGGGGTTGAACGTCCGTGAGTACGACATTGAAGTCATCGAGCAAACCAACAAGACCGCCGGGCGCGTGTTCCCGGTGACGCTAAATGTTGAGCACCCCAGCTTCTTTAAGCGGCTGGATGTAGCGGCTGCAGCCAACGAGAAGCTGGCCAAGGTTGCGACCTCCAACCAGCCCAAGCCCTTGCAAACGCTGCGAAAGCTGCCTCACATTGCCACCATCGGCTGGCAGCTGGTGCAGCTCTACTTCCTTAAGCCCATCGACACCATGGCGACCCGTGGCCAGGTGCGCTAGGAGTTGTCATCCCAGGTCCTTTGCTGTCGTCTTTTCATAGACAGAACTTTACCGCTGGACTTGGGTCGGGTTTAGTCATTTACCGGAACGCTATCCTCGTTTCCCCCAGCGGCCTTGCTCTTTGAGCCGGGCCGCTTTTTTTGCAGGTCTACAGTCGGGCTGCACCGCTGGGGGAAGGCGGTAAGATGCATAGGACTATTGCGTGAGCTGGGAGCCGCCGAGTGGTGTCATCAACAATCCAACTGCTGCGCCTGGGCGGATGCCTGGCGGTGTTGGGGCTGGGGCAAAGTGCTGTGGCCCTCGAACCTCGCTCTAACCTTGGGGAATCGACTGTGCCTCCGGCGATCGCCCTCGAAGCCCCTGACCTTGAGACTCCCCATACTCCAACGGCGGCTAGCCTAGCCCTTTGCCCCCAGACGCTAGCACCTGTAGAACTCTGCGCGGTTTCCGTTGACGCGGCGACTCCGGCGGCAAGTCTTGCTCCAACTGAGACCATAGCCCTCGACCCGGAGGTCGTAGCGCCCAGCCTCGACCTCGACCCCGCCATTATTGACGGCAGCCCCACCCTCCAGCGCTGGCTAGAAGACATTCCCGATGTTGCCGATGAGATTCGCCACCGGCCTAGCTTTCGCACCCGGCTGCGGGCGGGCTACGCCCAGTTTCCCTCCAGCGGCCAGATTGGCGGGGTTGGGGTGGCGATCGAAGATGCTTTCGTCCTTCCCGGTACGGGCCTCACCGCCAGCGCCGACTACAGCCGCAGCTGGAATGGTCAGCGCGAGTCCTACGGAGGTGAGGCGCGCTACTACCTGCTGCCCCTCGGGGGCTACGTCAACATTGCCCCTACGGTGGGCTATCGGTCGCTCAGTACCCCGGCCTACCAAACCGACGGGCTAGATGTGGGCCTGCGCCTGATGCTGGTGCCGTCGCGGGGCGGCGGCGCTGATCTGGCCCTAAGCCAGCGGTGGGTAGCACCGGGCAGCGAGGGTGAGGTGGGCATTACCAGCCTGGCGATCGGCTATGCGGTAACTCGCCAGCTGCGGCTGGGCACCGATTTTCAACGGCAAAACTCCCGCTTTGGCCAAGACAGCCGCTTTGGGCTGTCGCTAGAGCTGCTGCTGTAGTGGACTGATCGCATCGGCCTCAGCATGCAGGGAACGGCAAGGCTTTCTCTACTTATCGTCAATTCGAGATAAGAGTAATTCTGGGCGAAGCTGGCCCGCTGTCCCCTCCTGGGAGGGGTAGGGGTGGGTAAGTCTATACCAGATGGGTGATTGACAGCATCAAGAGACTTGGTTTTGCCGTAGGTTGGACCCACCCCGCCCTCCGGGCACCCCTCCCAAGGAGGGGACAGTGTGAGGTTATTTACCACCACTAAAAAAAGGGAGATAGCGCGATCGCGCCATCTCCCTTTTAGCTAGCCAGAGCAGAGTCGTGGGCTAGAGGCCCGCTTAGTTAGAGCCGGGTTCAGAAAACTCGGCGTCGATTACGTCGTCGCCGCCAGCGCTGTCGCTGGGGGGTGCGTCGGGGCCAGGGGCCTCGCCCGCAGCATCGCCGGCCTGCTGGTACAGGTTGGTGCTGATGCCGTAGAGGGTTTGTTGCAGCTCGCCAGTGAGGGTCTTGATGGTGTCAAAGTCCTCAGCTTCGATGGCGGTGCGCAGGGCTGCGATCTGGCCTTCGGCCTTCTCTTTGTCGGCGGCGGGCACCTTGTCGCCCATGTCGGCCAGCTGCTTCTCAGCCTGGTAAGTGAGCGAGTCGGCCTGGTTCTTGAGGTCAATGCGCTCGCGCCGCTCTTTGTCGGCGGCGGAGTTGGCCTCGGCATCTTTCACCATGCGCTCGACCTCGTTCTCGTCGAGGGTAGAGGCCCCCGAGATGGTGATGGTCTGCTCTTTGCCGGTGCCCTTATCTTTGGCGGTAACATTGAGAATGCCGTTGGCATCGATGTCAAAGATCACCTCGATCTGGGGCACGCCCCGGGGTGCGGGAGGAATGCCAGAGAGCTGGAAGGTACCCAGGCTCTTGTTGTCGCTGGCCATTTCGCGCTCGCCCTGGAGCACTTTGATCTCTACGTTGGTTTGGCCGTCTTGGGCCGTAGAGAACACCTCCGACTTTTTGGTGGGGATGGTGGTGTTGCGGGTGATCAGCTTGGTCATGACGCCGCCCAGGGTTTCGACCCCCAGAGACAGCGGGGTGACATCCAGCAGCAGAATGTCTTTGACTTCACCGGCCAGTACGCCGCCCTGAATGGCTGCACCTACCGCTACGACTTCGTCAGGGTTGACGGTTTCGTTGGGTTCTTTGTCGAGGGTGCGCTTGACCACATCTTTGATGGCGGGGATGCGGGTGGAACCGCCCACCAGCACCACTTCATCAATGGCGCTCTTGGCAATCTTGGCGTCTTTTAGCGCCTGCTCGACGGGGATGCGGCAACGGTCGATCAAATCGGCGCACAGCTCTTCGAACTTAGCCCGGGTCAGGCTCATTTCTAGGTGCTTGGGGCCGTCTTGGGTAGCGGTGATGAACGGCAGGTTGATCTCTGACTGAGTGACGTTGGAAAGCTCAATTTTGGCTTTCTCAGCGGCTTCGGTAAGGCGCTGCAGGGCCTGCTTATCTTTGCGCAGGTCGATGCCTTCGAGCTTCTGAAACTCAGCGGCCAGGAAATCAACGATCTTCTTGTCGAAGTCGTCGCCGCCCAGGTGGGTGTCGCCGGAGGTGGCCAGCACCTCAAACACACCGTCGCCCACTTCGAGAATGGAGACGTCGAAGGTACCGCCGCCCAGGTCAAACACCAGGATGGTTTCGTTGCTCTTACGATCGAGGCCGTAGGCTAGCGAGGCCGCCGTAGGCTCGTTGATGATGCGCAGTACTTCTAGACCAGCGATCTTACCGGCGTCTTTGGTGGCCTGACGCTGGGAGTCGTTGAAGTAGGCGGGCACGGTGATGACGGCCTGGGTGACTTTCTCACCTAAATACTTACCGGCATCGTCGGCCAGCTTGCGCAGAATCTGGGCCGAAATTTCTTCGGGCGAAAACTGCTGGCCCGCTTGAGGGCAGTCAATTTTGACGTTGTTGCCCACGTTCATCACTTTGTAAGCGACTTCGGTTGACTCGGTGCCAACTTCGTCATAGCGGCGACCGATGAAGCGCTTAACTGAATAAAAGGTGTTCTCGGTGTT
Organism: Nodosilinea sp. CTOTU7353; assembly: GCA_036782635.1. Lineage (GTDB taxonomy): Bacteria > Cyanobacteriota > Cyanobacteriia > Phormidesmidales > Phormidesmidaceae > Nodosilinea. The sequence goes on along the minus strand of DAIPYU010000024.1, from coordinate 18,797 downwards.
CATTACCGCCTGGCGCTTGGCAATCTGGCCAACGAGGCGATCGCCGTTCTTGGCGTAGGCAACGACCGAGGGGGTGGTGCGAAAGCCCTCAGCGTTAGCGATAACGGTGGGCTTGCCCCCTTCCATGACGGCAACTACTGAGTTTGTGGTACCCAGGTCGATTCCAACTACTTTTCCCATATTTTCTTTGCTCCGGCTTGACAGCTATATCTATAGTGCTTGCTCAAGCCATTTCTCTGAAGGAGGGGATACCGAACCGTGGAAGGCGGGGTGGGAGTAGGTGGTAAGGCTCAGGTTGACGATCGCCCGCCCGTACACCACAATTAGCCCCTGTTCTGCCAGCCTCTCTAGCAGGCGCTGGCGATCGCCCAACGACACCCGCCAATGGATCTGGCTGGGGCCAATGCGGCCCCCCTGGCACGAGCGCAGAATCAGCAGCTCGTCAGGGGTGACGGGCCACACCGACAGGTCGAGCTTGAGCAGGGTTTTGCCGGTGAGGGTGAGGCCAAACTGGGCGATATCTTGGTTGTAGGTAAGATAGCCTTTAGCCTGAAGCTGCTGACAGGCCTGAATCCGCCGCCGCAGGGAGCTTCTTTTCTCGATGGGCAGCGCGGTCAGGGTGTCACAGGTGCCGCCAGCCGCCAGCAGCTGACCTAAAATAGCCAGCTCAAGGGAAGACAGTGCCGCCTGGGTGGTTGGGGAAACAGTCATCGGGGCTGAAAATGATTGGGCTGTCCTGAAACGATTGGCGTGGTGTGAAGTGTAATGGAAGAGGGCGGAGGCCCAGGGTTCAAGGTGTAAGGTCTACGGTTCAAGGCAGACCGTGAACCTGAAACCGTGAACCCCAGCCCCCAGCGCCCGTCACAACCAGTCTAGTCGAACACTAGTTCATAACAACTAGTTCTATCATATTGCCTGCATCTTACCCTCCGTGACCGCTGCTGTGTCTTTGAATTCTCAAACCTACCTGGGGCACAACCAGGAAGCCTACCAAGAGCTACGCCTGGCCCTACAGCTCAACCTGCGGCGGCAGCTGCTGCTGGCGGTGTGCGATGATGCGGCCCTGCAAGAGCAGCTGGCCCAGCGGCTAGAGGCCAACTTTAGCCCCCTGCCCGATACGGTGCCGCTCGCCCCGGAGGTGCGGGCGCGGCAGTTGACCCTGGTGACCCTGCGGCTGAGCGGCGATCGCCCCGACTTGGTGCGTGAGGTTTTGCTGTGGCTCAAGCACCAGCGCCGACGCCAGGGCAGTCTGCCCACTACGCCCGTGTTTCAAATCGTAGGTATCGAACAGCTCACCCGCCAGTCGCCCACCGTGCAGAATCGGTTTCTGGCCTCGCTGATCCGGGTCGATGCGCTGCTCACCCAGCTCGACTGTCGACTGGTGGTGTGGGTGCCGCGCCCCTGGCTGGGCAAAATTCGCCAGTCGGTGCCGGGGTTTTGGCGATCGCGCAGCGGCCTGTTTGAGTTTGTGGGCGAGCCTAACTCCCCAACTACCCCGCCGCCCAAGACCGATGCTCCCCCAGCTCAAACTGGCTCGACCGTTGCCCCCGCCGATCTCTGGCAAGTTTTGCGGGATGATCTCTCTACCTTTGAAAAGCCTGACGCCCAAGCCGCTACCCCTGGGCCATCTCTACCCCTTACCCCAGACAGCCCCACCCCTCAGAAAACAGCCTCGCAAAAAACGGCTGCGCCACGGCCACCGCTCAATCTCCCCACCCTGCTGAGTCAAGATTCAACCGAGGTTGCTAACAATTCAGGCAATTTGGTCAATTCAGGCAATTTAGGCAGTTCAGACCGCTCAGAAAACAGAGCCCTCCAGGGTTACGTCATTCCAGAACAGGAGGCGTTTGCCAGCGTGATTATGCCGCCGGTGGGGGCTACGGCGGCGGAGACCCTGGCGGCCCTGCAACAGGTCAAGCCAACCCCTGCAAAGCCAGAACCCGATACCCCACCTAAAACCCGCCCCGCCAACTCCTCCGATAGTCCCTCAGCGCTGCGTCCTGTGGGTATCCTCAAGCTGCCCCCTGACCTAGCCCAAGATGCTGAACTGGTGAACCTGTGGGGCTATATTCAGGGCCTAGTTGAGCAGCAGGCGGGGCCATTGACCCTAGCGCGGGCCTATCTGGCCCTGGGGCAGCTGGGCCGTGATCGCGTGGCGGGCGATGTCGTTGACCCTAGCCTGCTCGATTTTGCTACGGCGGTGTACGACCGGGCGATCGCCGGATTGCCCGAGGGCAGCACCGACTGGTGCGACGCCCTCAACGACCTGGCCAGCCTCTACTGGCTCCAGGGCCAGCACCCCGCCACCGCTGACCCGGCCCCCTGGCTGCGCCGCAGCGTCAGCACCTACGAGCAAGCCCTCAAAGGTGGCCAGAGCAATATTCCCGCCGATACCCTGGGGCGGATCTACGGCAATCTGGGCACGGTCTACGGGCTGCTGGCCGGCCTAGACGACCCCGCCCCCTGCCTAGAGCAGGCGGTGGAGGCCTACGAAAATGCGCTAAGGCACGGCCTGGCCGTGCGATCGCCCATCGACTACGCCAACCTGCAAAACAGCCTGGGGGCGATCCACTGGCGGCTGGCCCAGCACAACCAGCCCCAGCATCACCTGGCCCAGGCGATCACCGCCTACGGCGAGGCCCTGGCCCACCGCGAGGCCCAGGCCGCCCCGCTCGAGTACGCCATGATTCAAAACAACCTGGGCATTGCCTACTGGAGCCTGGCCCAGTACCAGCAGCCGGTGGCTTTGCTCGAGCGCGCGATCGCCGCCTACCAGGCCGCCCTAGACTCTCGCACCGTGGCTATCTCCCCGGCGGGCTGTGCCGCCACCGCCAACAACCTGGGCACCGCCTACTGGGATCTGGCCCAGCAGCCCGCCGTCGCGGGTGGCAGACGCCTGCCTTTGCTGCAACAGGCGATCGCCGCCTACGAAACTGCCCTAACCGCTGCCGAGGCCGCCCTGCAAGCGTCGCCGCCTCCAGCCTTGGGCTTTGACCTGTGGGCCACCTGCCACAGCGCCGGGGTGGTGCACGACCAGCTGGCCCAGGCCCTGCCCTTCGACCAGAGCGAGGCCCGCCAGCGCCATCTAAACATGGCCCTAAATCACTACCTGCTGGCCTACCAGGGCTGGCACGACCAGCCCCAGCAGATGGAGGTGTTGACCACAGCCCTGGTGTACAACGCCCACCTAAACTTTGAAATCTTCGGTATCGCTGGGCAGCAGACGGTGCTGTCAAACCTGCCGGGAGAGTTGCTGCCGCAGGTGTTGCGGCGACTTTAGGGGGAGTGGGTAGGTGGGTAGGTGGGTAGGGGCAGACCCACGTGTCTGCCCTGAATGTTACATAGAGAATTTTGAGTAGATGGGTGGATGGGTGAATGGTGGGTAGGGGCAGACCCATGTGTCTGCCCTGATGTTGCGTAGGGAATTTTGAATTTTGGGTAGATGCGTAGATGAGTGAGACAAAATTCAAAATCGTTAAGTTCCGTCGCGGTTGGCTTCTCAAGGGCAAATCCTTGCATAACAATGAGAGGCGTACTTAACGGTTTGCAACATCCTGCTGAGCGCAGCGCTCGGAGGGATGGTGAATTGAATAGCAAAGAGAACTATGGCGTATTACTGGTTTAAGGCGTTTCACATTGTCGGTGTGGTGGTTTGGTTTGCCGGGTTGTTTTACCTGGTGCGGCTGTTTATTTACCACATGGAGGCCGAGGCGGAGCCAGAACCGGCCCGTACTATTTTGCAAAACCAGTACACCATCATGGAAAAGCGCCTCTACGGCATCATCACCACCCCCGGTATGGTGGTGGCGGTGGCCATGGCCATTGGTCTGCTGGTGCAGATGCCCGAGTATCTCAAAGAGGGCTGGATGCACATCAAGCTGGGCTTTGTGGCGCTGCTGCTGGGCTACCACTTTTACTGTGCGCGGCTGATGCGGCAGCTGCACCGGGGCGAATGCCAGTGGTCGGGTAAGCAGCTGCGGGCGCTAAACGAGGCCCCCACACTGCTGCTGGTGGTGATCGTCATGCTGGTGATATTCAAAAACAGCTTCCCCACCGGGGCCACCACCTGGCTAGTGGCGGGGCTGGTGGTGTTGATGGCGGCGACAATTCAGCTCTACGCCCGCAAGCGTCGGCTCGACAAAGAAAAAGAGGCTTTGGCCTCCACTCCCGAACCCCAGGCTTTGCAGAATTCTTAACAATTTGCCCAAACCCCTACGAAAACTACAGCGGCGACCGGTGCGCCTGCGGCTAGCATGGGGGGCGATCTCCCTGGGCAGTAGGCCCTGGGATTAACCATGGGGGCAGAGAGATGGGGCAGCAAGTTAGCACGTTAGAGACAACCGCCGAACAAACCCTGGCGCTGCTGCGGGCTGGGCAGCTAGCGGGCACCCGCAGGCTCAACCTCGCCGCCGGGCTAACCACCTTCCCAGAGGAAATTCTGGGGCTGGCCGACAGTCTCGAAGTGCTCGATCTGTCTAACAACCAGCTCACCGCGCTGCCCGACAGCGTTGCCCAACTGCACAACCTGCGGTCGGTGTTTTTCAACAACAATCAGTTTGAAGTGGTGCCTGAGGTGCTGGCCCGGTGCCCTAGGCTGTCGATGGTGGGGTTGAAGGCCAACCGGCTGACCACGGTGCCTGCCGCTGCACTGCCGCCCCGCACCCGCTGGCTAATTTTGACCGACAACCGCATTGAAACGTTGCCCGAGTCGATGGGCGACTTGCCTCACCTGCAAAAGCTGATGCTGGCGGGCAATCACCTGCGCGCCCTGCCCGAAACCATGGCCGCCTGCCAAAATTTGGAGCTGATTCGCCTGGCCGCTAACCAGCTGGAGAGCCTGCCCCCCTGGCTGCTGACGCTACCTCGGCTGAGCTGGCTGGCCTATGCGGGCAATCCCTTCTCTAGCCAGGGTGACCAGTCTGCATCGCTGCCCCAGGTGCCCTGGCATGACCTGACCCTGGGCGACGTGCTGGGGCAGGGGGCCTCGGGGGTAATTTATCGGGGGGTGTGGCAGCAGAGTGAGGCCGAAACCCCCGTCGCCATCAAGCTGTTTAAGGGGGCGATGACGAGCGACGGCCTGCCGCTCGACGAAATGCGAGCCTGTATCGCCGCCGGGGCGCACCCCAGTCTGATTGGCCCTCTGGGGAAAATTGTCGAGCATCCGGAGCAGAAAAACGGCCTGGTGCTGCCCTTAGTGCCGCCCACCTACAGGGTCATGGGTGGCCCGCCCAGCTTAGAGAGCTGCACCCGCGACACCTACCCCGCGGAGACAGCCTTTGGCTGGGACGTGGCGCTGGGCATTGCTACAGGGGTGGCCGCCGCCGCCGCCCATCTGCACCAGCGGGGCATTCTCCACGGCGATCTGTACCCCCACAACACGCTGATCAACCCGGCGGGGGCAGCCTACCTGAGCGACTTTGGGGCGGCCAGTTTTTATCGCCCAGGCGATCCGGCGGGGGCAGCGTTAGAGCGCCTTGAGGTGAGGGCCTTTGGCTGTCTGCTAGAAGATCTGTGCGATCGTATCCCCTACGCTCCCCCAGATGATCGCCTGCGCCAGCTACAGCAGGCCTGTCAACAGCCCGACGTGCGGGCTCGTCCTGGCTTCTTGGAGATATTGGCGGTGCTGACCGCCTTGGATTCGGCTGAGCGATTAGCATAGTGGCCGTTTGTCTTGAGGCTCTTGACTGACTCTGAGAACTACTGCCTCAGTAGCCTGCGCTACGCCAGCAAACGCTTTGGCCAAGCGATAGTTGGTTGGCTACTAAAAAGTGGGCATTCTCATGGCGTGAGGCTTTGGGGTTAAGACCTAGATCGGTCAACCTGGGTGCATAAAGGGTAAACCGTTCTGGTAAGAAGGTTTGATTGCGCTGCAACCAGGGGTGCAAGTGTTAAACGATTTAAATATTGCCGGTTATGATCGGCGCACCAATGACCTGATGGCTCAGGTATTCTTGGCATATGCTGCCGAGGATGAGCCTGCGCTCGCCAATGAAAACTGTGCTCGGGCGGCGGCGACCATAGGCGCTCTGCGCCAGGTGCTTACCCAGATGAATATTTCCTACTGGCAGCGCCCTTATCCATGGTCTGCCAATATAGCGGAGTCTGAAGTGATAATTGCGCGCGCTACCGAGGCTTGTGACAGCTATGTGCTGGTGCTGTCGCCGCGATCGCTGGCCGACGCCTGCTGCCTCCAGGGACTGTTGTTTGCCCTGAGTATGAATAAGCGCATTGTGCCACTGCTTGCCGAGACTGTACCCCCGGAGCGTCTGCCAGAGCCGCTGCAAACCTTAGAGATGATTGACCTTCAGGGGGACGCCTTAGCCCTGGGCCAGACCGCCGCTGGTCGCCAGATGCTGCAAATCCTGGGCTCCGACGCCGACTACCACCGCATCCACACCCGACTACTAGTCAAAGCTCTAGAGTGGGAACGCCAGCAGCGCGACCCTGCCCTGCTCTTGCAGGGAGATCGCCTGACCTGGTACCAAAACTGGCTGGCCGTGGCCCAGGGGCGATCGCACCACCGCCCGATTCAGCTGCAAGCGCTATATGTGGCCGAGAGCGCCCGCCAGCACAGCCAGCGGGACCATGCCCCGACCTAGGGCTTGGGCTGGCTGGAGCAATGGCTGGCGTAGGCAAAACGGTTGACAGCGCAGGATATAGTGGTGGCCAATTCGCTTAGGACATCGGTAACCGTCATCGGCGAAAACTAGAGTGATAAACTGGCCTATAGCCATCGCTCCAAAAACTTTGGCATGTCCTAACCATAGTGGCGATGGCTATAGGTATCTTCGAACCTTGGCTACATATCTCTGCCCTGGAACAAACATCCTCTGCTCCAGGGCGCTTTTAGCTCGATGCGCTGGTGTAAAAGCGAAGGGCAAACCGCCAGAACCGATTGGCCACCAGCATGAGCGTGCCCGCCAGCAGGGCCGATGCCACCAGCCAACCGCGCCCGCCCCCGCCCAGCATGGTCTGAGCGGGCACCGTGGTCAAAAACGCCACCGGCACCACAAAGGTGAAAAACACTCGATAGGCCACCGGGTAGGCCGCAATGGGGAACCGCCCTGCTTCCAGCAGCCCCCGCAGCACCTCGGTGACGTTGTAGATTTTGACAAACCAAATGCTGGTGGCCCCCAGCATAAACCATAGGCTGTAGAGGCTCAGCGCCCCCAAGACCAGCGGCACCAGCGCCAGGGCGTAGTCGGCCCAGCCCAGGCCCAGCCGACTGCCGCCGTAGCCAATCATCGCTATACCAAACATCACATCGGGCAGGCCCCAGGGCGAGATCACCCGGGTCGAGAGCCAAAACTGTGAGCTAATGGGCTTGAGAAGCACAAAGTCGAGGGTGCCTTGCTGCACCTGATTGACGATCTTGTTCAGGTTGGGGATTAGCACCGTGGCCGAAAACCCTTGCAGGACGGTAAAAAGTCCCAGCACCAGCAGTGCCGCCTCCCAGCTCCAGCCCTCAAACTCGTAGCCAGTGCGGTAGAAGAGAAACAGGCCAAACAGACTGCCCACCAAGCCCCCCAGGCTGATTAGCGCAGTGACCAAAAAATTGAGTCGATACTCTAACTCGGCGGCGATCGCCGTGCCCCAAAACAGCCCTAACACCTTCAGATAGCGCTCCATTAGGCCCCCATGCCCGAGTATTGCCGTAGCCCCTGCCGCCACAGCCAGCGGTTGAGCCCAAAAAATATCGCCGACCAGAGCACCATCGCCGCAAATCCCTGAACCACATGCTCAGGCCGGTTGATCAACAGGCTGGCCGGAAAGTAGATCAAGTAGGGAAAGGGCGTCCACAGCACCACCGCCCGCACCGCATCGGGGAACAGAGCCAACGGCGCGATCATGCCCGATAAGAATGTGTAAAGCAAAAACCAAAACTGCTCTAGGGCACTGGCCCGCTCCGTCCAAAAGGCGGCCAGGGCAAAGGTGTACTGCATCAGAAAGCGCAGACAGAAGGCCATCGCGATTGCCAGCAACCCCATCAGTAGATTATCCAGGCGTGGTAACCAGGCGGCATAGGGGTAGAGCAGCAAAAACAGCCCCACCAGCAAAAAGGCAAAGGGCAGGCGGGCAAAGCGTTCGGCCACGTGGCCAAAGAAGTGCCGCCAGGCCGGGTCGATGGGCTGCAACAGGTAGGGCGACAGCTTGCCCTCGACCACCTCGCGCTCAAACTCCCAGATCACCCAGACCACAGTGAACTGGCGCACCAGAAATACCGCCAGAAAATACTGCACCAGCTCCGTGGGGCTGAGGTTGAACTGGTCGCCCTGGGCTGCTTCGACCCACAACCCCATGAGAATCAAGGGAAAGGTGCCCGAAAGCACCCAAAACACCAGCTCAGCCCGGTATTCGACCATGTAGGCGTAGTACACCGACAGCATTACCCGAGCAATCTTTAGAGCCTTTGGCACCAAGCACCTCTTAATCGGTCAAGCCCTATCCTATCAAGGCGCAAGCATCCCAAACTAGGTTCCCGAGATGGACATTCGGTCATGTCAGTATTGAAGCAGACGAGCATATTTGCCCTAGGGTAGGGGGTTGTCATCAACCGCCTGGTGGGCAATCGCTGCATCCTATTTCTAGACTTGGATCTGGATTTATCTTGCCAAAGATTAATATCGTCTATGGAATCTTGATCCTAAAGCAGTCAAAGAGAGATAAAATTAAACGACATTCAGTAACTTTGAATACATTTTTTGAGGCCATCCCATGCTTAAAACCCAAGATCAGGCTCGCCGTCTAGTTGCTCGCCAGCGCCAACAGCAGCACAACCGCCGCGCCAGCATGCTAGAGCGCTCGGCCAAAGAAGTGCTGCCTCCCGAAGCCCAGCAGTAATTGCCCCGGTAGCCAAGCTAGAAAATCTGTGCATCAGACAATTCGAGCAGGCCTGCTCTTAGAGTTCTATGATACGGGGCTATGGGCAGGCCTGATTATTCATTCCAGGTACGGAAATCGTCCACCAACTAACCTTGGCCACTCACAACACCCAAGATTTTGCATGGATTCCAGATTTGTCCCTAACTGATCCATTGCTGGCGTAAAAGAACTTAGGACCGAGTCTATGGAACAGCCCAAAGGCCGTCTTGATGGTGGCTTTGGGTGAACCCCTGAGAATAAACAGCAGCCATTGTCCCTTGGCCTGGGCTACGATATCGAGTCTGTGGGCCATAAGGGTGGAGAAGTTCAGGTAGAGCAGCCGGTTTTGCATTTTGTGTCACCGCCTAGTTGGCTTCTGATGGTGCAGTTGATTCTGCCCTGGCAATTAAGGGTTAAAGTGAGCATGGATAGGTCATCTGGGGCGGTGTTATGTCTGAGCAAGCCGGAAATATTCTGTTGGTAGACGACGAGCCAGGTCTGCGGGAGGCTGTTCAGGCCTACCTAGAAGACAGTGGCTTTACCGTGAGGCCCGCCAGCAACGCCAAGGAAGGCTGGGATCTGTTGCAGCAGGAGACGCCCGACGTGCTGATCTCTGACATCATGATGCCGCAGGTGGATGGCTACGCCTTTTTGGCCCAGGTGCGCGAAGACATTCGCTTTAAAGGGCTGCCGGTGCTGTTTTTGACGGCCCGGGGCATGACTAGTGATCGCATCCAGGGCTACAACGCGGGCTGCGACGCCTACCTCTCTAAACCCTTTGACCCCGAAGAACTGGTGGCGGTGGTCACCAACCTGATGGGTCGCCGCGCCGCCCAAACCATTGCCGATGGCGATCTGCCCGATATTGCCGTGATGGCCCGCCAGATCGAAGAGATCAAGGCCATGCTGACCCAGAAAGGCGGCATCGCTAAGGTGGCTTCTGACATTCGTATCGACCTCACCCCCCGCGAGCAGAGCGTGCTCGACCTGGTGGCCGAAGGGTTGATGAATAAAGAAATCGCCAGCCGCCTAGAGACCAGCGTGCGCAACGTCGAGAAGTATGTCAGCCGCCTGTTTAGCAAAACTGGCACCAACAGCCGCACGGAGCTGGTTCGCTTTGCCCTAGAGCACGGCATGGTGACCACTTAGGGAGCCGCTGAAAAATAAGTCCCCCACCTAAGCCGGATTGATTGTGATGGCCCACTTCGGCAGATCCTCTGAAGAGTGCCAGTCCACTCGAAACGTGGCTAGGGTCTCAAGGCCTACCTCAATCCCTTTCTCATAGGCGTCAGTCGCATGATGGACGACTGGTTTCATGCCTTGCCACATCATGTTGCTAGCCCACCGCAGGGTCGTTTCAACCGAATCGAGAATGGTGCTATTCCACAACTGTTCGAGTGCGGCCCAGCACCGCTCATACGCCTTCGGCGGGGCATAGCCCTACGGATTGTATTGACTGTGATAGGGCGGATAGTAAATCAGTTCGAGGGTTAATCTACTCTCTCGGGCAAACGTCACCATCCGTTTGATGAACTGCGTGCGGTCAGACCGGGTCGCACTGCTTCCATCGAGATTGATCGCCAGGGTGGTGATGTCAGAATACTCAGGCTGATTATCCGACCACCAATGAGCCAGGCAGTCGACAATAAAATCATGGGTTTCAGCCGACTCTCCCAGATAGATGGACAAGTCATCGGTTTGTAAATTGAGGATGCCAAACGGAATCAACACCTGCTGCTATTCCGTATCGTGGTCATTGGCTTTTGGGGGCTGTTGTCGTCGGTCTTTGCCACCTCTGGAGAGATTTCCCACGTTTACTTTTGCCTTGGAGTCAATAGAGGCTCGTAACACGCTGGGGGCACCGTCTGCCGCAGCATTGGCCTCAGCCACATGCTCGAAGATGGCGTCAGTCTCTGGAAGTTTCTTCAGGGGCTTGGCCTTGAGGGTTTACGAAGATGATAGCCCAGACGATTCAGAATATCGCCAATGGTCTGACGGCACGGTAATGCCTCATCCTCATAGCCCTTCTCGACGATTAACGTATCGCGGACGGCCTGGGCACTCACTTTGAGGTACCGAAACGAGGTTTGGAATTTAGGGTCTGTCTGCGACTTCCCGTCCACTAACTCACGAATATCCTGCTCTAGATGCGGCAGCAGTGCCTCTGTCTTGTTTCGTCCACGCGCTTGATAGTTATCGGGATACGGAACCTCCGTCCCCCACTGTGACAACAATAGATGAGACAGCTTAGCCAGTCCCAATTAGTTTGAATCAGACAGCTCTCGCCCTTGGCTTCGAGCTTGAGGCGCAGGTAGCGCACGTAGACCTCAATAATGTTGGAGTGGCCCATAAAGTCGTAGCCCCACACCTGTTCGAGGATGTGGCGGGTGAGCACGACCCCGGTGGTGAGGCGAGTTTGCAGCGACCCTGGGTCAATTTTTTGCCCGTGCAGCAGTCGACGAAGGGGAGTGAGCGGTCGGAGCCAAAAATACGCCATAGACATGGGACTACAGGATCGGCGAGGGGCACGACCCCCGGCTTGATCTCGACTGTAACAGCCGATTCTGAGAACGGGCTGATACGCTACTTCGGTAGGTCTTAGGGCATTCTCAGGGCAGTCTCAGTCAGCGGCGGTTAAATGGCACCCATAGATGGAATTCGGCCAAATTTGTCGATTCCGAGTTTGGTTACTCCAGCCCCTTCATCGCCGCTAAAATTATGTATTACCAACCCAAATCGCGCCCGGTGTCGGCCAAAATGCTTCGTTTTATGTTTTGGTTAGCTGTTGCTCTGCTGGGTACCCCGATCGCTCCGGCGGTGGCCCAAACCCTGGCCCAGGAGACTGGGGCCAACCCGTCGTTTTTGGGCTCGCTGCAAGTCCAGCTGGTCAATGCCCTAGCTTGGATTGACCAGCTGGGGGCGATCGCCCCCCTGGCCTTTATCCTGCTCTACATCGTGATTACCGTGGCCTTTGTGCCCGCTTCGGTGGTCACCCTGGGGGCAGGGGTGGTGTTTGGCGTGGTGAAAGGCTCGGCCCTGGTGTTTGTGGGGGCTATGCTGGGGGCGACGGCGGCGTTTTTGGTGGGCCGCTACCTGGCCCGGGGCTGGGTAGCCCGCAAAATCTCCAACAACCCCAAATTTCAGGCGATTGACGATGCGATCGCCCGAGATGGCCGCAAGATTATCTTTCTACTGCGTCTGTCGCCGGTGTTTCCCTTTAACCTGCTCAACTATTCTCTCGGGCTGAGCCAAATTTCGCTCAAAGACTATGTGATTGGCTCGGTGGGCATGCTGCCTGGCACCATTATGTATGTCTACCTGGGGTCGCTGGTGGGCAATCTGGCTACCCTGGGGGCTGACAGCAGCCAGCCTTCTGAGGCCGCCACGGTGCAGTGGATCATTCGCATTGTTGGGCTAATCGCGACGGTGGCCGTGACCCTGTACGTCACCCGCATTGCCCGCCGAGCGCTCAACGAGGCGATACCGACTACTGCTGAGGCGATCGCCTCCGACAATGGCTAGCCCTTGGCCAAGCTGATTGTGACTGGAGCCGCCTAGGGTTTCTGGCGTTATCTATCTGGCGTCATCTAAGTTTGTAGCATTACCTAGAGCTGCGATGGGTCAGACGATGCATTTAGCCAGATGTTCTTCAGAAACTTCCTCAGGCAAAAAAACAAGAGACTTAATTGGAAATAAATTGAAGACTCTATCAGTAGTGCCAAAGCCGCTGTGATCATTCTCGCAAGGGACTAACGATAGCGTGACTCTGTTAGTAGCCGATATTCATAGTCGATGTCGACCAGTCCCATCAGCATGGGAACGGGTTTGATCAGACCAATTTTGATGGTGCCTTTTTCGGTAAAAATGGAGATACGGCAGGGCAGGGCCATGTTGAGCCGCATGTCGGCGGCCATCACCCTGGAGGCCTGGTGCGGGTTACAAACTTCAAACACCTGGCACTCTTCGGCAAAGTCAACCTCCTTGCTGCGCAGAGTTGCGCCCAGGTCGTGGACGTACAGCACGCCAAAGCCCTGGTCTTTGACCGCTTACTCAAGGTCAGCAGCAGCCTGCTTAACGGTCTTGGATGTTTCAACGATGTAGTACATAGTGCTTATTTTATGACTGTATAACTATACATTTAATCACGGGCGACTAGATTTGACTGTCCGGGGTGTTAGAACCTGCTGCGGCTGCCTACGCCGCTGGTCGAGCGCTATGCTGGTGTCGGTGTTTAGCCCTAGTTAGCGCCACCATCTAGCTTCCGAGGCCCCATGTCAGCAAAAGGAAACCCCATCCATTGGCTCACCCGTCTGCTCTTGGGTCTGTTGCTGGCGCTGGCGCTGCACGGCCTAGTAGCATTGCCGAGCCTCGCCCAGGTGCCTGAGGCTATGCCGGTGCTGCTCGACGGCCTATTTTTGTTTGATGTGCCTGCAGCGGGTGACCTCACCGCCGCAGAGCGAGCCTTGGCCATTGAAACTAACTTGATGCCGCTGCTTGAGAGTGCTGAACCGGTGGCGGTACAGTACGAATTTCGCGGTGCAGACGGGGGTAGTGGCGACGCTCAGAACGGCAATCCGGTGATTTTGGCGGGTGATCGCTACATCATGACCGTGACCAGTGCCGACGTGCAGGTGGGCGGTGCAGGTAGCATTCAGGCGCAAGCAGATCGATGGGTGAGCACTATCGCGGCCACGCTCACCCAGGCGAGGGAAGAACGTCAGAGCGGCTTTTTGGTCCGCGCTGCGATTAAGGCCGCGGTGGCGCTGGCGATCGCGCTGTCCCTACACTGGCTGGTGGGCTGGATATGGCACCAATGGCTCAAGCCGTTAATCAATCGCCTCACCTTTTGGTCAGATGATGACGATGACGGCGCTGAAAACCTCACCCTGTTTTTTCGCTTGACGCTATTTTTGGTGCGGGTAGTGCTGTGGCTGGCGGCCCTGTCCTATGTAGCCGATCTGTTTCCGCTCACGCGGCGGGTCAGCTACCAGGTGGTGCGCGGCTTGCGCGATGGCATCTTTGCCCGCAGTTTGATGCTGGGCACTCGTTCTTACTCGCTGCTCGATCTGCTGCTGGTGGTTGCCACCCTGCTGGCGCTGGTGATTGTGGCCAGCGCCGTGACCAACCTGCTGCGGGCGCGGATACTGCGAGTTACAGGCATTAGCATAGCGGCCCAAGAGGCGATCGCCGTACTCTCCAAATACACCCTGATTTTGCTGGGCACTGTGGTCATTCTCCAGCTGTGGGGCCTCGACCTGAGTTCGATTGCCCTGATCGCTAGCGGTCTGGGTATTGGCGTCGGTCTTGGCCTCCAGGGCTTGGTGAAAGACTTTGTCAGTGGCCTGGTGCTGGTGTTTGAGCGCCCAGTGCAGGTGGGCGACTTTGTCGACTTTGGTCAAGTTAAGGGCACCGTGGCCCGCATTGGCTCCCGCAGCACCGAAATTCGCACCCTCGACCAGGTGTCGATCATCGTGCCAAACTCCCACTTTTTAGACTCAGAGGTTACTAACTGGAGCCACGGCAACCCGGTCTCGCGCATTCGCCTGCCGGTGGGAGTAGCCTACAGCGCTGACCCCCAGCAGGTCAAAACCGCCCTGCTCGAAGCCTGCAAAGAGAACCAAGAAATTCTCTCAGCCCCGGCCCCCCAGGTGTTTTTCCTGGGCTTCGGCGGCAGCGCCCTCGACTTTCAGCTGCTAGTGTGGATTGCCCAGCCCAGCCGCCAGCTGATGATCAAGAGCGACCTCTACTTTGCCATTGAGGTTAGCCTGCGCCACCACGGCATTGAGGTGCCCTTTCCCCAGCGCGATCTGCACATTCGCACGGGGCGTCTGCCCATCGATCTGTCGCCCGAGGCTCAGCAGTTTTTGCAGGGGCTGACCGAAAAATCGGCCAAGGGGCCAAGGTCGGGTCTTGACCATCCCTAGGCCGTGCCGATCCCAATGGCAGAATGGGCCTCATGGCGATGGCTATGAGGCCCCAGACATAGCCAGGCCTACACCCCCAACCTGAGCCATAGGGATGTCTCTGCGCTAAAGACTGAGCTGAGCGCAAAAAAAAAGAGCGCTTCGCGGAAAGTTAGGTAAAATTACAGCCATATTTGCAGAGAAACCGGGGTTCTGTCCCCTACGTTCCCGAATTGGTCGCCTGACGGGTTTCTCGATTGAGGAGTAATAGGGAGCAATTTTCATGAAACCAGCCCGGCCCAACATCCCCCTCAGCCGCTGGTCAAAGCGGCTGCTAAAGGCGCTTTCGCTATTTATCGCTTCGGTTTTTCTGGTTACGGGTCTAACGATACCGGTACAGGGCGCGCTACAGCCCGCATCAACGACCCCAACAGCGTCTAACGCT
Organism: Nodosilinea sp. CTOTU7353; assembly: GCA_036782635.1. Taxonomy (GTDB): domain Bacteria; phylum Cyanobacteriota; class Cyanobacteriia; order Phormidesmidales; family Phormidesmidaceae; genus Nodosilinea. Next base: position 3,587 of record DAIPYU010000024.1, on the reverse strand, counting down.
GGCTCAGACACGCTGCTAGCCCAAGAACCCAATACCTCGGGAAGCGCCACCCTCTATTTTGAAACTCCAACCTTTACTGTTAGCGTTCATCCTAGGAACGCTCAGTTCCTCAGTATGAATGTTTACAACAGAGAAACTCGGCAGTCTGAACAACTCAATGCCCCCGTTACCCGCCGCGACGGAATTATCAGTAGCAACTGGATAAGCTATGACAGCTTTGGTTCGCGTGCAGGCCGCACGGTCGTCTACCGGGCTAGCGGCAACCTAAGTAACAACCAGGCCCGCCTCGAAATCGTCAATGCCTCCACCAGTTCTATATTGATTAGCCAAAATAGCACCAGCGTTCGAGACTTTTTCCTTCCCGGAGCTAACCCCGGCCCTAATCCTGGACAGGGCGACCTGCTCAACCGCACGTTTGTGGGCTTTGATACCCAAAATCACTCGGTTCGGGTATTTAACGACGGCGGCGTAACCAAGATGAATGTTTACAACAGAGTCACTAGTCAGACGCTGGTCAATGGTCTGACTGCCACCGCAGAAGCCACTGAAGTTGCCCCCTACACATGCTGGGTCAACTACTTTGGCGGTCAAAGTTTTGGCGGTGCTGCGGCCCGATACTTCATTCGAGTCAGCGGTGATGGACAGGCACAACTGGATGTGATTGCCCCCAACGGCGGGGTGCTACTGTCAGAGCCTAGAATCAACTCTGCGCCTCTTGTGACCAACATTCCCCAGGCTGATCGCCCCGCCTGCTTCGGCCCCGGTGGCATCGTACCCGACGATGGCGCTGGTCTAGCCCCCTTTGTGGCCGCTGTGTTTGGTGGTGACAGTGAACTTCAGCGGACGCGCCAAGTCCTACCTAGTGGCAGTAGCCAAGGCATAGGGGGACTCACCTGTGTCATCAACCCTCGCTTTGAAAATGCGCCCCAGGGCCGATTTATCAATGCGGCTGAATGCACGAGGCGCAACGATGCCGAGGCCGTGGTCAGCTTCTTGAGGGGGCGTGATCTGAACTCGCGGCTGGTCTACCGCAACTTCCGATACCGCTAAGGGCGTCTAGAAACCGGGTTTTTGAGACGGTCTGTATATGTACCAGATGACCTCGCAAAAACCCGGTTTCTGATCTCCCGGTTTCTCAAAATCCCAAAAATCCCAGCAAGAGGGGAAGCCAATATGGTCGTCCCCTTTCGCTGCGGCAGCGGCTTACCGCGCCAGGGCGGTTCTGCTGTATGGTGTCTATAGGTGTTTTCTACGCAATGGTGATGTTTCGATATAGCTGTGGTCAGATCTCCCCAGGGGCCGGCGACGCAGATAGGCTATAGAAAAACGACAATCACCTCACACTGTCGCTCTGGGGGCCTGTTTATCGGGGCTTAGGCGCACTGTAGCGATCGCGTCATCTGTTCTCTGCTGATTTTGATCGCGGGGTGGGGTGCAAGGGCGATCACCTCTCAGGCGTATCCCCTTAAACCACGGCTCCGGGCCTTGCGTCGAGATGTTTTCGCCTGAGAGAGGTCACCTATGGGGACTAGCCCGCTGTGGTCTGCGGACTGGGGAGTGTTGGGGGCGGAGCTGTTGCCCGAGTTGGATGAGTTGATGGGTGACACCGCTCCATTCGTCGCCATTTTAGAAAGCTTTGCCGAGGCCGCCAGCGCGGCCATCATAGCCGAGCCGCTGGGCTTCACCATCGATGCTGCCCTTGAGCAATTGGGGCGGGCGGGCGGGCTAGCGAAGCTGAGCCAAGCGCCCCGATGGCAGGCGCTTGGCCAAATCGTTAACCAGAACCTAGGCCCCTTCCCAAAAACAATCACGTTCTCTGATTTACCGGGCGACAAGAATGACCTCAGCGGGGCGGGTGATCGCCTGACCGGCTGGTTGGGGGATGCGACCCACCTGCGGGCCTGCGCCTGCCGCCAGTGCCAGTCTGCGGCTGGTAGCGTCTCGCCGGTCGAGGGCACGGCCCAACTGTCTAACGAGAGCGGCATTGGGGCGCTGCTGAGCGGCTATAGCCTGGCCCCTGGCTCCAACGTTACCTTTAGCTTCGTCAACAGCTTCACCGCCCCGAGCTACAGCAGCCCCAACAACGAGCGGGTGTCTGAGCTGAGCGACCCAATTAAGACCAGCGTGCGCACCATCTTGAAGAGCTACATTGAGCCGCTGATCAATCTTACGTTTACCGAGGTGGCGGAGACGCCGAGCAATTTTGGCCAAATGCGGCTGATGTTTTCTGACCTGGGCGGATCGGGAGGGTATGCCTACGCCTACTACCCCGATGCCACTGGCTACTACAGCTTTGGCAGCGACGTGCATTTGAGCGATCGCTACCTCAACCCCGCCCTAGACCCCTACAACAACTTTGCCTCTGGCCCCGGCAGCCACGGCTACACCACCCTGATTCACGAAATTGGCCACGCCCTGGGCCTCAAGCACCCCGGCAACTACAACGGGAGCAGCGGCAGCGACGCGGGACCTTTTCTGCCTGCGAGCCTAGACCATTTGGGCAACACGGTGATGACCTACAACTTTGGCGGGTTTGCCCCCTCCACACTGATGCCCCTAGACATCGCGGCACTGCGGTCGATGTATGGCTCCAAAGCCTTTAACGCTGACGATACGGTCTATAGATTTACTAACACCCACGCCTACACCATTGACGGCAGCCCCCAGTCTGCTGGTGGTGTAGCCTCCCAACGCATTACCCTGGCCGACAGCGGTGGGGTAGACACACTGGTTTTCTCAGACCTGCCGTTCAACGAGTCGGGCTATCGCATTGACCTGCGGCCCGGCGGCAGCATCTCGACCCGGGCTGACTATGACACTGTGACCAGGCTGGCCAGCCGAGGCACCTGGCTCAGCCTCGACACCACCATAGAGAACGTAATTAATTCGTCCAGCGATGACTTGATTATTGCCAACGGGGCGGCCAATGTTTTTGGTGGCTATGACCTGTTTACCCCCACCGGCAACGACGTGATCGCGGGGGCAAACAATCGAGATCTTGTCGACCTCACCGCGTTTTCGCCCGCCAATGTTGCCCAGAGCCAGCGCGACAATGACCGCTTTTTAGACCTGGGGGCCGGGCGATCTATTACGCTCAGAGACTACTTTCTCGCCCCGGCAGAAGAGCGAGTGCGGGTGCAGTTTGCCAAAGCCCCGGCAGCTATCTTGGCCGCCGCCGATGAGTTGGCCGATGATTTTTCACCTGAATTTTCACCTGGAGGCCTTGGTAGCACCACCGTGGCAAACGGCTTAGACCCGTTTGGCGAATCTGACCTGTTCAGCCCTGACCCGATGGTCTCCACTGGGTTGCCGGAGTTGGCCGCCGCTGGCCTCGGCTAAAGGCTAAGGGGCCAGGCGGGCTTTTTTGAGGCGGTTGTCTTCGTACCAGGCGGCGATCGCCGGTACCCAGGCGGCAAAGTGAGGCCAGATCTCCTCGCACATTTTCTGCGCCTCTAGCTGGGCGTCGGCCTTCCAGCGCAGGTCGAGCAGGTGCATGACCGAGCGCACGTTGGCCGACATCACCCAGTGCTGGCGAATGTCGAAGGGAATCAGCCCCCGGGCGTGCTCTTCAGCAAAGCCCTGGGTAA
>DAIPYU010000023.1:0-42743 GCA_036782635.1 Nodosilinea sp. CTOTU7353 | reverse complement strand
AACTCACTGCCACCCCCTTTGTGGAAACTAGTAAAGGGGCGGTGCAGTTTCAGAACGTGATTTACGACTACCCCCTGGGGCGGGCGATCGCCGACGGCTTTGTCAAAGACCCGGCTGTGGTCACCCGCAAAGACTTCAACCCTGCCGGTATGCCGCCGGAAGAAATCGAGCAGCTTAAGCTCGAAGACGGCATTCGCCTACATGAAAGCATCAAGGCCGAGCTAATTACCTATGCCCGCGAGACCCATCAGTTTATTGTCAAACCCTTTGTGCTGGTGATTGCCCGCGACACCACCCACGCTGCCCAACTGCTGGCGTTAATTCAGAGCGATCGCTTCTTTAATGGCCGCTACACCGACAAAGTGATTCAGGTCGATTCCAGCACCACGGGCAAAAAAGAAGACGAGATGGTGGAGCGCCTGCTCAAGGTCGAGAGCCCAGACGAACCGACGGAAATCGTCATCCATGTCAACATGCTTAAAGAGGGGTGGGATGTTACCAACCTCTACACCATCGTGCCCCTGAGGGCCGCCAACGCTCGAATCTTGATCGAGCAATCCATCGGTCGCGGCCTTCGTCTGCCCTATGGAAAGCGTACCGGGGTCGAGGTGGTAGACCGCCTCAACATCATCGCCCATGACAAATTTCAGGAGATCATCGACGAGGCCAACCGATCTGACTCGGTGATTCGCCTGAAGCAGGTGATTTTAGAGCCCGAGGATCTCGATACCCATAAGGTGAGCGTGGCCTCCAGGCCCAATCTAGCCAGTTTGCTAGGGCAGCCGTCATCCCGAGCGCCTGAGCTGGCTGGGGCAGCGGAGACCACAGAGGCCACCAGTCCAGAGAAGCCACCGGCTTTTGCCACCCCAGAGGAGCAAAAAATTGCCCAGATCACCTATCAGGTGATTCAAGAGTTAGAAAGTAAACCAGACCTGGTGCCGACGACTGCCCATCTGCAATCGGCCACAGTGCAAAGTCTGGTGCAAGAACGGGTCGCGGCCCAATACCAGCCCGATCAGCTAGCGCTAGAGGGCGTCACTGAACAGCCCGATATCGCCGCCGTAATCGCCAAGACCACCGACTTGGTGGTTCAGCAAACCATCGATATCCCGCGCATCTTGGTCGTGCCCACAGGGGAAGTGGAGACAGGTTTTCGCCCGTTTTCACTCGATCTGATAAGGCTCAACTACCAGCCTCCATCGGATGAACTATGGCAGCAGAGTTTATCGACGGGCGATCGCACTATCCTCGGCGTTGGGGCCGGGGGTCTGCAAGAAGACCGGCTAGAAGATTACATCGTCAGCGGTCTGATTGACTTTGACGACATCGCCTACGATGACCACGCCGACCTGCTCTACGATTTGGCAGCCCAGGTAGTGAGCCATTTTCGGCAGCTCCAGCCCGATGAAGACGACATTCACAAAATTTTGCGGGTGCATCAACGAGACATTGCCCGCTTCGTCCATGCCCAAATGGAGGATCACTTCTGGGAAGCTGCTGTAGACTACAATGTTGTCGTCAATCAAGGCTTCTCAACCTTGAAAGACAGTGCCTACACTGCGACCGATCAAGCTCCGTTAGACTATCGCCAGGTTCCTGCGGACATGGGCAGCCTGCGTAAGGTCTTATTTGGTGGATTTTCTAAATGTCTGTACCCTGTCCAAAAATTTGACAGTAACAGTGAGCGACTGCTGTCGATAATTTTAGAGCGAGAGACCCTGAAGTGGTTTCGACCTGCCAAAGGGCAGTTCCAAATCTACTACCGCTGGCAGGGTGAGCATCCCGAATATCAGCCCGATTTCGTGGCCGAAACTGATGATCTTATCTACATGCTAGAGCCCAAAATGAGCAATCAAATGACTGACCCACAGGTGCTGGCCAAAAAAGAGGTGGCGGTGAAGTGGTGCCAGCAAGCCTCAGACTACATGCAACAGCACGGGGGCAAACCCTGGCGCTATGTGCTCATACCCCACGATGCGATCGCTGAAAACATGACTCTGCAGGGGCTGTGCGATCGCTATGGCTAAACCGGGCTCACTCTACTGCCATCCAGTCTTGCCTTCCTTTTTCGCTCTTGGCTCTTCGTTTTTTTCCCATGAAGCTCGTTTGCCAACCCTTTACCGTCCACAAGCGCGTACCGCTCACCATCAGTCGCGGCACCACGGCCCAGTCCACCAACCTCTGGTTTAAGCTCAGCGCCGAGGGCATCGAAGGCTGGGGCGAAGCCGCCCCCTTCTCCATTGGTACCCACCGACAAACCTTGCAGATGCTCATGGCAGATGTGGAGCTGGCGCAGATAGCGCTGGAGCCTTATCATCCCCTTGAGCGTCAGGCCATTGCGGCAGCGATCGCCGATATATCCCTCCATTCCGCCACCCGCGCCGCCGTCGATGTCGCCCTGTGGGACTGGTGCGGCAAATATACAAAGCAGCCGATCTGGCGACTGCTGGGGCTAGATTTAGATCGCATTCACCCCACCTCAGTCACCGTGGGCATTTCATCTCCAGAGGCAGCTCAGCGGCGATCGCAGGATTGGCTACAGCAGACCTCCGCCCGAGTCCTTAAGATCAAGCTCGGCAGCCCCCAGGGCATCGAGGCCGACCAAGCCATGTTTCAGGCCTTGTACGACCAAACTCCCGACAGCGTCAGCATCAGCATCGACGCCAACGGCGGCTGGACGCTGGACGAGGCCAAGATGATGGCGACCTGGCTGAGCGATCGCCGCGTCAGCCACCTAGAACAGCCCCTCCCCGTCAGCCAAAATGCTGATTTGGCCGTGCTCAGGCAGCATTCCCCCCTGCCCATTTTTGTCGACGAAAGCTGCTTCAACAGCCAAGATATTCCTCACCTAGTAAATTTTGTCGATGGCATTAACATTAAGCTGATGAAAGCGGGCGGGCTGACCGAAACTCTGAGCATGATCCACACCGCGCGGGCCTGCGGCCTTCAGGTCATGTTTGGCTGCTATTCCGACAGCAGCCTCGCCAACGGAGCCATGGCCCAGCTCTCGCCCCTGGCCGACTACCTCGACCTCGACAGCCACCTCAACCTGCGCGACGACCCCTTCACCGGCCTCCAGCTGATCGACGGACGACTGCTGCCCCCCGCCCACCCTGGACTTGGACTCAACTATGCACCTGAAGCCCGATAGCCGCATCGCCCTGCTCATGCACGAGGGCACCCAGAGCACCATGGGCAAAACCGGCCTGGCCCTGCTGCGCTTTAGCCAGTCGCCTATCGTAGCGGTGATTGACTACCAGGAGGCAGGCAAGCCCCTGCTAGAGCTGACCGGCATTGACAAACCCATCCCCGTCGTCAAGTCATTGACCGAGGCCCTCACCTTTACCCCAGACGTGCTGGCCATCGGCATCGCTCCCTCCGGTGGCAAGCTGCCCGACGCCTGGTTCCAAGAAATTGAGCAGGCCGTCAAGGCGGGCCTCAGCATCGTCAACGGCCTCCACACCCCTATGGCTAACCATCCCGCCCTTCAGCCCTGGCTCAGAGACTACCAGTGGGTTTGGGATGTACGCCAAGAGCCGGAGGGGCTGACCGTGGGCAGCGGCCAGGCCAGCCAGCTGGCCTGCAAACGCATCTTGACCGTCGGCACCGACATGTCCATCGGCAAAATGTCCGCCACCTTAGAGCTGCACCGGGCCTGCCTTGAGCGCGGGCTGCGCTCTAAGGTGATTGCCACCGGGCAAACCAACCTGATGCTGGGAGATGACGGCGTCGCCTTAGATGCCGTGCGAGTCGACTATGCCTCTGGCGCGGTTGAGCAGCAGCTCATGCGCCACGGCCCCCACTACGATTTTGTCTTTGTCGAAGGCCAGGGGTCACTGTTCAACCCCGCCTCGACCGCGACACTGCCACTGCTGCGGGGCAGCCAGCCTACCCACCTGGTGCTGGTACACCGAGCCGGGCAAACCCACATTCAAAACTTTCCCCAGGTCAAGATTCCTGACCTACCCAGCGCGGTGACCTTCTACGAGCAGGTGGCAACGGCAGCCGGGGCGTTTGCTCCGGCGAAGGTAGTGGCGATCGCCCTCAACACCGGCCACCTCACCCCCGCAGCCGCAGCCGTTGCTATCCAAGCGGTAGAGGCCCAAACAAAACTTCCCTGCACAGACATTTTCCGTACAGGGGCCGACAAATTATTAGCTCCGATATTAGTCTAGTACTGGCTGCTAGAAATAGAGCGGCCCTGGCTTGGGTGTCAGGTGCTAGGTGTTCTACTTCTTGCGCAGGCGGTAGGTAATACGTCCCTTGGTCAAGTCGTAGGGGGTCAACTCTACTTTGACGCGATCGCCCGGCAAAATCTTGATGTAGTTACGGCGAATTTTTCCAGAAATGTGGGCCAGCACGTTGAACCCATTATCCAAATCGACGCGAAACATAGCGTTCGGCAGCGATTCAGTAATGGTGCCCTCCATTTCAATTAGGTCTTGCTTAGACAAGCTAACGTCTCCTTAGTACAAATCAACAGGCCAAAACAGGCTGAACTCTAGCATAATCCCGGGGACTATTCCATCACCAGGCGCTTAAGGTCAGCATAAACTGCCTCCAGAGGCTGACTTCCGTCCACAGACACCAGCTGCTGCCGACTGCGGTAAAAATCAATCAGCGGTTCAGTCTGCTGACGATACACCTCAAGGCGAGTCAAGATCACCGACTCCTCATCGTCCTTCCGACCTCGCTGCAGTAGACGAGCCACAATCACCGCGTCTTCCACATCGAGGTTGACCACAAAATCCACGGGCTGCGCCAGCTGATCAAGCAGCTTCTGCAAAAACTCCGCCTGGGGCACATTGCGAGGAAAACCGTCTAGAAGCCAGCCCTTTTCAACGTCATCCTGACAAAGACGTTCCTGAATCAGGTCGAGAATCAGGTCGTCGGGTACCAGTTCTCCAGCGCTCATGTATTGGTCAGCCTTTTTACCCAATTCACTGCCCGCCGCCACCGCCAACCGCAAAATATCTCCCGTTGAGATGTGGGGTACCTCGCAGTCCTTAGCCAGCAACGCCGCCTGGGTTCCCTTGCCAGCCCCTGGGGGACCAAGAAAAATAAGTCGAGTCACTACTGCTTCACCATGCCTTCGTAGCGCTGAGAAATCACGTAGGTTTGAATCTGCTTGGCCGTGTCAATCGCCACACCCACCAAAATTAGTAGAGAGGTTGCGCCAAAGCCACGGAAGGTCTGAACTCGGGTCAGGCTTTCCACAGCGCTGGGCACAACCGCCACCATGCCAAGAAAAATCGCCCCCAGGAATGTCAGCCGATTCAAAATCCGGCTGATGTACTCAGTCGTCGCCTTGCCGGGGCGGATGCCAGGAACGCTCGCCCCCATCTTCTTCAGGTTACGAGACACATCCTCGGGGTTCATCACCAGAGACGCGTAGAAGTAGCTAAAGAAGAGAATCAGAACCAAGTAAAGCGAAACGTAGAACCAAGACGTGGGATTCAAGTAGTTGTTCACAAACTGGCTGAACACAGGGTTCGTGACGTACTGAGTCAGCGAAATCGGCAGCACCAGCACCGCCGAGGCAAAGATAATCGGCATGACACCGCCCTGGTTGAGGCGCAGAGGCAGATAGTTACTCTGCTCCAGGTATAGCTTACGACCCACCTGGCGACGGGCAGAAATAATGGGGATGCGGCGAGTGCCCTCTTGAACGAAGACAATGCCCACAATCATGGCCAAAAAGGCAAGCATCAGAATGATCACGCCGCCAACCAGGCCGCGATCGCCGCTCTGGGCCAGTTCAATGGTTTGCCCCAGAGAACGAGGCAGGGTAGACACAATATTCAAGAAAATCAGCAGCGAAGCGCCATTGCCGATGCCGCGCTCGGTGATCAACTCACCCACCCACATCACGAACATAGAGCCTGCGGTCAGGGCAATCATCGTCTGGGCGATAAAGAGAGGGCCAGGCACCAGAGCAAACTGGTAGAGCAAAAAGGACGCCAGCAGAGTACTCTGCAAAATCGCCCATCCCAGAGCCACATAGCGGGTAATCTGAGAAATTTTGCGCCGCCCAGCTTCCCCCTCATTTTTTTGCAGGTCTTCGAGCTGGGGTAGAGCCGCCGTTAGCAGCTGCATAATAATTGAGGCATTGATGAAAGGCAAAATACCCAAGGCAAAAATACCCAGGGCCGACAGACCACCGCCCACAAAAATATCCAGAAAGCCCACAAAGCCCGCCAGAGTCCCCGACTGAATTGATGCAGCAAAGGCCTGGCGATCAATTCCCGGCACCGGAATAAAAATCCCCAGTCTGACCAATACCAACAGACCCAGGGTCACCAGCAAACGACTGCGCAGGCCAGCAGCCTGAGCCATCTGCATGAATGTTTCCTGCGCGCTGGGATTTTTACCCCGACTTACGACCATGCAAAAATACCTCAGCCCTACATTTAGCAATACATTGACGACGATTGGTATCTATAAAAGCTATAGATACAACCTCACCCCTAGTTTAAGGGATAGGCGAGTCATCTAGCTATGCAACCAGTTCCCAGGTGCCGCCAGCCTGCTCAATTTTCTCCTTGGCTGACTGAGTAAAGGCCGTAGCTCTGACGGTTAGGGCCACAGTTAGTTCGCCATCACCCAGCACCTTCAGGGGACCGTCGTTAGTGGTCAAAATACCGGCCTCCAGCAGAGATTCCAGAGATACCTCGGTACCTGCCGCCAGGGCAGATAGTCCCTTGACATTGATGATGGTATATTCCTTCTGGTTTACCAGAGGAAAATGCTTAAGCTTAGGAACACGGCGGTAGAGAGGCATTTGGCCGCCCTCAAACCCAGGCCGGGTACCGCTACCCGAGCGAGATTTTTGACCCCGCATGCCGAAACCGCAGCTTGCGCCCTGGCCCGCAGAAATACCGCGGCCAACGCGGCGACGGCGGCGCTTAGAGCCTGCTTGTGGTTGTGCGTCGTTGATTCTCATGGCTGAGGAAAATAAAAACAGCGTGTCTTGAAAGGTTGAAGAAGATGCCGTAAAAGAAGATTTCTACTTGATGCAGCGACCGTAGCCGCTGTAGGGTGGGCATTGCCCACCATTGAAGAGAATGCTTTCCAGACGGCTCCTAAATTAGGCACTTAAATGTAAAGTTGCTCAACCGGAATATCCCGCTCGTCGGCTACGTCAGCGAAGGTACGTAGCGAAGCCAGGGCATCGGCTGCCGCCCGAGCGTTGTTGAGCGGGTTGTTAGAGCCCAGTTGTTTGGCCAGCACGTTGCGCACCCCAGCCAGCTCTAGCACGGTGCGCACAGCGCCACCGGCGATTACCCCAGTACCCGGAGCCGCGGGGCGCATGAACACCTTGGCACCGCCGCCAATGCCGTTAGACGGATGGGGAATGGAATAGGAACGAGTGAGGGGCACATCCACCAGGTGCTTTTTGCCATCGGCCACGCCCTTCTTGACGGCACCAATCACATCGCCGGCCTTGCCGACCCCAACACCGACCTGGCCCTTCTCATTGCCGACCACGACAATGGCGCGGAAACTGAGCTTTTTGCCCCCCTTCACCACTTTGGTAACGCGGCGAATTTGAACGACGCGCTCCTGCCAGTCGGTTTTCTTCTCTTTAGTACGCGCTTCTTTGCGACGGTTTGCCATACCTTTCCCCAGCCTTATTTACATCAAGCGACAATCGGTGTTTCTAACAGCAGCCCATTACAGGCTTAAACCAGCCTCACGGGCGGCATCAGCTAGGGCCGCCACTCGACCGTGATACAGCTTACCGCCACGGTCAAAGACGACCTGGGTAATACCAGCCTTCAGGGCTCGCTCCGCCACCAACTTACCCACAACCGCTGCCGCTTCCTGGGTCGGTGCCGCCTCGTCCTTTAAGACGTCGGGTTCGACAGTAGAAGCCGCCACGAGGGTGTGGTGGGCAGTATCGTCAATGATCTGGGCATAGATGTGCTGGTTCGAACGGAACACAGCCAGACGAGGCCGCTCAGAGGTGCCAAACACCCGGCGACGAACGCGGGCGTGGCGGCGGCGGGTTAATTCTTTACGACTTGCTTTCATGGCTTATTTCTTCCCTGACTTACCGGCCTTACGTCTGACCTGCTCCCCGGCGTAGCGCACACCTTTGCCCTTGTAAGGCTCAGGGGGGCGGCTCGCCCGAATGCTGGCGGCAATGTTGCCTACCAATTCTTTATCGATGCCGCTGATGACAACATTGGTGTTGTTCTCAACGACAAACTCGATGCCTGCGGGAGGCTCAAACACCACAGGATGGCTGTAGCCCAGGCTGAGGTTGAGCGTGCGACCCTGTACCTGAGCACGGTAACCAATACCCTGGATTTCCAGGCGCTTTTGGTAGCCGTTAGAAACCCCCTCAACCATGTTAGCTACCAGGGTGCGGCAAAGGCCGTGCCGCTCACGGGCTAGCCGCGAATCATCCTTGCGATTCACCAGCACGGTGTCGCCATCCTGAACCACTAAAACCCCACTAGGCAAAGTGCGAGATAGCTCGCCCTTAGGCCCTTTGACCTGAATATCCTGACCGTCAATCGTGATTGACACCTTAGCCGGGACTGGGATTGGCCGTTTGCCAATACGTGACATGATGCAAAACTCCTAAATCCTTAGCACTCGATAACGTCCTTGATGATTAGCGGCAAGCCGCCGTCACCCCGCTGTCCTACCAGACATAGCAAAGTACTTCACCACCAATGCCCTGACGACGAGCATCGCGGTCGGTCATAATCCCGCTGGAGGTAGAGACAATGGCAATGCCAATGCCGCCGAGTACCCGAGGCAGCTCCTTTCGGTTGGAGTACACGCGCAGACCAGGCTTACTAACGCGAGTCAGGTTGCGAATGATGGGCTGGCGGGTCTTGCCTTTATATTTGAGGGCGACCACCAGCTGAGGCCGCTCTTCGACAGTCGTCTCAGAGTAGTCAGTGATGAAACCCTCCTCCTTAAGCACCTTGGCAATACTCCGAGTCATCCGGGTAGAGGGGATGCCCACGGTTTGGTGCCGCGCCAGATTCGCATTTCTGATGCGAGTCAACATATCCGCAATTGTGTCGTTAGCAGCCATAGTTCTAGTACGCGTATAAACCTGTGGTATTAGTTGTCACGGAACGGCATACCCAATTCCTTGAGTAGCGCTCGGCCTTCTTCATCGGTGCTGGCGGTGGTCACAATGGTGATGTCCATACCGCGAACTTGATCGATGGTGTCGTAGTCAATTTCAGGAAAAATCAGCTGCTCGCGCAGACCCAGGGTGTAGTTGCCACGACCGTCAAAGCTTTTGGGGCTGATGCCGCGAAAGTCACGAATCCGGGGCAGGGTCAGGTTGATCAGGCGATTTAGAAAGGCGTACATGCGGTCAGAGCGGAGCGTGACCATGATGCCCACAGGCATGCCTTGACGAATTTTAAAACCCGCGATTGCCTTTTTAGCACGGGTTACCACCGGGCGCTGACCGGTGATGAGAGCCAGTTCGCTCAGAGAAGACTCTAGCGCTTTGGCATTTTGAGAGGCTTCACCCAAACCCCGGTTGACGGTCACTTTGACCACCTTAGGCACTTGGTGAATGTTCTCGTACTTAAACTGTTCCATCAGTTTAGGTACAACCGTATCTTTGTATATGGTCTTGAGCTGGTCGGTCATGGGGCGTTTCTACTGCTTTCCTGGGCTTGGTCAGGACTAGATTTTTAGAGCTGGCCGCGGGGCCTAATCAATGATCTCGCCAGTCTTTTTCAACATCCGCACCTTACGACCGTCTTCGGTGAAGGTGTAGGCGACCCGGCTGGCCACCTTCTCTTTTTCGGAGTACAGCATCACGTTGGAGCTGTGGATCGGCGCTTCCTGGGTGACAATCTGGCCAGACTCCCCCTCCTGCTGAGGCTTAAGGTGCTTGGTGCGAATATTGACGCTCTGCACGATTACCTTGCCGGTCTTGGGAATGACGGCGAGGACTTCGCCGACCTTGCCGCGATCGCGCCCCGCAATCACCTGAACCGTGTCGCCTTTACGCACGTGAATCTTGTGGCGTACGGACTGCTTTGTTTGAGTTGCCATTAGAGAACCTCCGGCGCTAGCGAGACGATTTTGGTAAAGTTCTTGTCGCGCAGCTCACGGGCTACCGGGCCAAACACACGAGTCCCCTTAGGGTTGCCGTCCTGGTTAATAATCACGGCAGCGTTGTCGTCAAAGCGAATGCTCATACCGCTGCTGCGACGCAAACCTTTTCTTGTGCGGACAACGACAGCCCGGACCACGTCCGACTTTTTAACGCCCATGTTGGGCAGCGCATCTTTTACAACGGCGATAATCACATCACCTACTCCGGCATAGCGGCGATTGCCGCCCAACACGCGAATGCACATCAGCTTTCGAGCACCGCTGTTGTCCGCCACGTTTAAGTACGATTCCTGCTGAATCACAATGTCCCCCTATGCGTCTGCCGCGCGATTAACAACATCAGCCACCACCCATCGCTTAGTCCGGCTCAGGGGACGAGTCTCAAGAATTCGTACTTGATCGCCTTCCTGGCACGTATTTTCTTCGTCGTGAGCCTTGTAGCGCTTCGTCCGCACTACAATCTTGCCGTACTTGGGATGAGAGGTGCGGCTCTCCACAGCAACCACGACGGTTTTATCCATCTTGTTGCTGACCACCATCCCCACTCGTTCTTTAACCGCCATTTAATTCACCTATTCCCTATGCTGATACCGATTCTGCTGTGGCCTCTGCCACGGCGGTGACCTGAGCCGCTGCCTCTTCTTCCAAGGCAATTAGCTGGCGTTCCCGCTGAACCGTCATGAGCTGAGAAAGACGATGACGGAGATGCTTAAACTGGTGCACCTGCTTATCCAGCTGACGGGTGGCTTTTTGAAAACGCAGTTGAAACAGCTCTCGCTTAGCTTCAGCAATTGCGTTTAGCAGCTCTTCGTCACTTAGGCTGCGCGCCTCTTTAATGTTTGACAGTGCCATTGCCTAGGCCTCCTTGTTGTCGCGGGCGATGAACTTAGTCTTGAAAGGCAGCTTAAAAGCAGCCAGTCGCATCGCTTCACGGGCGGTGGCTTCGGGCACCCCAGCAATCTCAAAGACAATCCGACCCGGCTTGACCACGGCGACCCAAAACTCTGGATTACCCTTACCCGAACCCATCCGGGTTTCAGCCGGGCGCATGGTCACAGGCTTGTCGGGGAAAACCCGAATCCAGATCTTGCCACCGCGACGCACGTAGCGAGTCATCGCTCGACGAGCGGCCTCAATCTGGCGAGAGGTCATCCAGCAGGGTTCGGTAGCTTGAAGCGCGAAATCGCCAAAGTTGATATCGCTGCCCCGCTGAGCCATTCCGCGCATACGTCCGCGGTGCTGCTTGCGAAATTTAGTTCGTTTTGGACTAAGCATGGGTCGGCACTCTTGAAGTCACAGGTCAAAGTCAATCAAAGAAACGCGGAGAACAGCCTAATCGTCGTTAGAGCGGTCTTCGAACTGCTGCCGCCGCCGGGGCTGCCGCCGCCGGGGTTGAGCGTTGGGAGCCGCCGCCTGGGCTTCTTCCTGGCCGGGGATAATCTCACCCTTGAAGATCCACACCTTGACTCCGAGGATGCCGTAGGTGGTTTGGGCGGTGGTGTAGGCATAGTCAACGTCGGCCCGCAGGGTGTGGAGCGGCACGCGGCCCTCACGGGTCCACTCGGTACGGGCGATTTCAGCGCCGTTTAGGCGGCCGCTCACCTGAATTTTGATGCCCTCAACCCCAGCTCGCTGGGCGCGCTGAATAGCCTGACGCACCACCCGTCGGAAGGAGACCCGCCGCTCGAGCTGCTGAATGATGTATTCCGCTACCAGAGCAGCATCCGCATCTACCCGGCTCACCTCCACCACGTTGACGCGGATTTGGCGGCTAGGGTCTTTGAGCAGCTTTTGAACGCCTACCCGCAGGGATTCGATGCCCGCTCCACCGCGACCCACGACCACACCGGGCCGGGCCGTGCGCAACTCAAGATCAATTTGGTCGGCCTTGCGCTCAATGCGAATATCGGCAATGCCAGCGTTGTTCAGAGTTTTCTGCACGTACTCGCGAATGCGATAGTCTTCCTGAAGTAATTCAGGATAGCGAGTCCCCTCCGCAAACCAGCGAGAGCGGTGCTCTTGAACGATGCCAAGGCGAAACCCGGTTGGATGAATCTTGTGTCCCACGAACTAACCCTCTGGAAAATGGTGCTTTAACGACTGGTACTTGAACAACGAAATCATGGAGTCAACTATTCGGCGGCAGGAGCCACGGCAACGGTGATGTGACAGGTCGGCTTGCGAATTTGGTAGGCCCGACCCTGGGCTCGAGGCCGAAACCGTTTCAGAGTAGGGCCAGCGTCAGCAAACGCCTCACTTACCATCAAACTCGCCGGGTCAAGGCCGTTGTTGTGCTCGGCATTGGCCACGGCAGAGCGCAACACTTTAATGATGGGTTCGCATGCCTTGTAGGGCATAAACTCCAGAATTATCAATGCATCTCGGTAGCTTTTGCCACGAATTTGATCGAGCACACGCCGCACCTTGCGGGGCGACATACGCACATAGCGGGCTACCGCTTTAACCTGCTCTGAGGTGTCTACAGCCATTTCTCCAGTTCCTTTTACCTAATACCCAACGCCCAAAACCTAACCAAGAGCCTTAACGACGAGCCTTTTTATCGCTCTTAGCGTGGCCGCGAAAGGTTCGCGTGGGGGCAAACTCACCCAGCTTGTGGCCCACCATTTGCTCCGTAACATACACCGGCACATGCTGGCGACCGTTGTGTACAGCGATGGTATGTCCGATCATTTGGGGCAAAATCGTAGATGCCCGAGACCAGGTCTTAATCACCTGCTTATCGCCCTTGGTGTTGAGGGTTTCGATTTTAGAGAGCAGGTGGTCGGCCACAAATGGCCCTTTTTTCAATGAGCGAGACATGATCCTTCAGCCCTAACAACAATTGAGAAACAAATTGAGAAACAGCTATAGTCAAAAACCAGCCAGCCGGGCAACTAAGTCGGAGGCTCTAGGCGTTACGACCGCCACGGCCCCGCTTAGATACACGACGACGACGACGCACCACGTACTTATCGCTGTCTTTGTTCTTCTTCCGGGTTTTGTAGCCCAGTGCGGGCTTACCCCAGGGAGTCACAGGGCCAGAGCGACCAATGGGTGCGCGACCCTCACCACCACCGTGGGGGTGATCGACGGGGTTCATGACGCTACCCCGCACCTCGGGACGACGGCCCAGCCAGCGCTTGCGACCGGCTTTGCCCAAACTGACGTTGCGCACATCGGCATTGCCCACTTGGCCGATGGTGGCGTAACATTCGCGACGCACCAGACGCACCTCTGTGGAGGGCAGCTTGAGGGTGACGTAGTCGCCTTCTTTAGCAACCACCTGGGCGCCAGCGCCAGCAGAGCGAACCATTTGACCGCCCTTACCCGCCTGCATCTCGACGTTGTGGACCGTCGTGCCCAGGGGAATCTTGTACAGCGGTAGGGCATTACCCACTTCCAAGGGCGAGTCAGGCCCGGAGATCACTGTGCTGCCTACGGCTAAACCGGCGGGGCAAAGGATGTACCGCTTCTCACCGTCTTCGTAGTGAAGCAAGGAGATCCGGGCGTTGCGGTTGGGATCGTACTCAATGGTCGCAACCTTGGCCGGGACACCCAGCTTGTCGCGGCGAAAATCTACCACCCGATACAGGCGCTTGTGGCCGCCGCCGCGGTGGCGACAGGTAATTACCCCTCGGTTGTTGCGCCCCTTATGGCGGTGCTTCGAATGAGTCAGCGACTTTTCGGGTTCGCTGCGGGTAATCTCGGTGAACTCGGAAACAGTTCGCTCACGAGTACCAGGGGTATAAGGTCGGTAAGAACGGATGCCCATGGGAATACTTGCTGGCTACACGGCTAAAGGTCGGAACAGTGAAAGTCTTGGCCCAATTAGACCCGATTAGATACTTAGAGATCGGGGAAGAGGGGAATGGAATCTCCGGCGGCCAGGGTGACCACAGAGCGCTTGTAGTGGGGACGATGGCCGACGAAACGACCCATGCGGCGCTTTTTCTTGGGAGGGTTGTAGGTGTTGACCGACACCACTTTGACGTCAAACAGCTCTTCGATGGCTGCTCTGATTTGCAACTTGTTGGCCCGGGGATCAACTTCGAAGACGTACTGGTTGTTCTCTAACAGCAGGGTGGCCTTTTCGGTGATCAGAGGCCGACGAATGAGATCGGCCAGGGATGGGGTATTTTCGGCATTAATCACTGTAGACCTCCTGGATAGCCTCGAGAGCGGGGGATGTGATCACGAGATGGTCAGCGTTGAGCAGGTCGTGAACATTGAGATTGACGGCGGTGATCAGCTTCACGTTCTCAAGATTGCGGGCTGACAGGTAAACCAGCTCTTGCCGCTCGGCGATGACCAGTAAAATCTTGGCGTTGGGGTCGAGACCCCAGCGGGCGATCGCATCGAGCAGTTCCCGAGTCTTGGGCCGAGAGAACTTATCCTCAAACCCTTCCACCACCACCAGGTCATCGATCCTGCCTTGGAGGGCGGTGCGCAGGGCTAGTCGCCGCTCCTTGCGGTTCATCTTGACGCTGTAATCGCGGGGTTTGGGGCCAAAGATGACGCCGCCGCCCCGCCACAGGGGCGAGCGGTTGGAACCGGCCCTGGCGCGACCGGTGCCCTTTTGCCGCCAGGGTTTACGACCACCGCCCCTGACCTCGGCGCGAGTTTTGGTAGAAGCCGTGCCCTGACGGGCGTTGTTCATCTGCCGCACCAGGGCACGGTGAACGATGTGAGAGGCAGATTCTTCTTTGGCAACCTGAAGATCTAGGGATGCCTTGCCCGCCTCTTGGCCCTCCCAGTTTTTTACAACGCACTCAACCATTGTCTGAACCTATCTCTTAAAAAGCTTCAAATGCCTGAAAGTCAAAGACCTAAGCCACTGATCAAACCGATCAAATCTCAGGGCTAGACCTTGACCCACTTAGCCGGGGCAATGCTGAGCAAACCGCCGGGCTTACCAGGGATAGCGCCCTTAATTAGCAGCAGGTTGCGATCACCGTCTACCCGGACGACTTCCAGCTTGCAGATCGTCACGCGCTCGTTACCCATTTGGCCAGCCATCCGCTTGCCGGGGTAAACCCGGCCAGGGGTGGTACCCGCACCGGTGGAACCCGGTGCCCGGTGGTTCTTAGAACCGTGGGCCATGGGGCCACGACGGAAGTTGTGGCGCTTTTGATAGCCTGCGAAACCGCGACCCATGCTCTTGCCGGTCACATCAACCAGCTGACCTTCGGTGAAGGTTGCAGCGGTCACAGTCTGACCCAACTCGAAGCCATCGGCAGCGTCAATTCGGTACTCTTTCAGATGACGCAAGGGAGCACTGCCAGACTTGGCCAGATGCCCCAGCTCAGGTTTGTTCAGTTTTTTCTCGGTCACCTCATCAAACCCGAGCTGGACAGCTGTATAGCCATCGGTGTCTTTGGTCTTGACTTGAGTAACCACGCAAGGGCCTGCCTGCACCACCGTCACGGGGATAGCATTGCCTGCCTCATCGAATATTTGGGTCATGCCCAGCTTTTTGCCGAGAATACCGACTACCACAGCCCTATCTCCCTAATTAACACACTACGAAATGCGCAGCACTCTCCGCATTGAGAGCTTTGCGCATCTACAACGACATCAGCTTTTGAACATCCCACGGTGGAGACACTCGCCGAAGCGAGCGATACCGATACAATCGGTCACAATTCAAAAGAAAACTAGCTTGCTCTGACCACTGAAGACCCTGCTGGTCAAAATCGCAAACACCAGTGGTAGTGCGGTGTCAGAACAGCTAAATGCCAGGACTTGGGCAACTCGCTGAGCCACTCAGTATCCATTTTGTCGGCGATTTACTATATTACACACCTTAGCTGGAAATGTCTACACTCTGTCGCAGAAATCTGACGCAGAAAAGTTCTCTGGGTTTGGGAAAGGCATGGTTGATGCTGTCAGCGGCTTCGCCAGCTTTACTCTTGGCCCGAAAATGGGCTCGAAAACAGTACAATAACAGCTGTATTCACTGGCCGAGGGTTAACTATGGCACTGCTAACAACGGGCAAACCCTTCATTAAGGATCTGGAGAGCAACGGCGCGATCGCAGTGCGCATGCCCCTAGAGGGAGGGTTTGAAGGGCGCTACCAGCGCCGGCTCAAGGCCACTGGTTACGAAACCATGAACCTTACCGCCCGAGGGCTGGGGGATGTCTCGGCCTACCTCACCGCCATTCACGGGGTGCGCCCGCCCCACCTGGGCAAAAAAAGCACCGGCAGCGGTGCTGCGGTAGGCGACATCTATTTTATTCCCCCCATGCTGACCTATCGCCTAGATACCCTGGCACCGAAGGCCAAGGGTATGGTGCTATGGCTGATTGAGGGGCACATTCTTGCGCGCCAGGAGCTGGCCTACCTGGTGAGCCTGCCGACCATTGAACCTCGCGTGAAGGTAGTGGTAGAGGTGGGCGGCGATCGCTACTTCAGCTGGGAGCCATTGGCTAACTTGGTTTAGATTGTGCCAGCTAAACACGAACCTCGGATTCCACCGCAATTGACCCAACAAAAAGAGTACCCATTTTAAGGGTGCTCTTTTTGTTGAGATGTGCTTTCATCAGCACGGATGCGCTGCTTAGGGATTCGCGTCGAAATAAGGTACCAGAGAGGGTAGATACTCTAGGCTAGATTCTCGCCTGCGCGGGAATGACGCTGGGACTTTATTTATTGGCCAGTCGCTTACCAGCGCGTGCGGGGCGATCGCCCGATTGCCAGTCTCAAATACTCGGCTGCTGCTAAACTCAGTTTACACCCAAAGTCCTGGGCTTTCTGTAGGATCTGTAGGAGGTGTGCGATCGCCTCAGGCAGCCACCGTAAGGAACTGAAGTAATTGAGAGAGCGCTCGTTTGAGTTTTACAGTGTCGTCCTGTTTGGGGCGATTTTGTGCCGCTACTTTTTAGCGGCGGGGATGACCCACTGGTTTTTTTATTCGTCTCTGAGTCAGAGTTTCATTGACCACCGACGACGGCACCCAATTCCTTCTCGCCAAGCCATTCAGCACGACATTCAGCTATCTGTGTTTTCGGCGGTGGTGTTTGCCCTGGCGGCGGCACTGGTGCTGTCGGCCTACCACCGAGGGCTGACGCATCTATACCTTGACCATCAACAATACGGGCTGTGGTATCTGGGGGCCAGCTACGGCGCAGTGCTCCTACTGCAAGACACCTACTTTTACTTCACCCATCGGCTGTTTCATCACCCCAAGTTCTTTTTCTGGCTCCACCGGGGGCACCACCGATCGCGCTACCCTACCCCCTGGACATCCTTTGCCTTTGATCCCCTAGAGGCGGTGATTCAGGCGCTGTTTTTAGTCGGCATTGTCTTTGTGCTGCCGCTACATTTCATTACCATGATTGCCGTGCTCACAACCATGACCGTGTGGGCCGTGCTCAACCATTTGGGGCCAGACCGTCTGCCGGCGCTATTTCCCCACCACTGGCTAGGACAGTGGGTAATTGGCCCAGCCCACCACTCCACGCATCACCTCAAGTACACCGTTCACTACGGGCTTTACTTCACCTTCTGGGATAGACTCCTCGGCACTCAAGACCTCGGGTACACCCAGACTCTGGTCAATTTTTCGCCAGATGTTGCCGACAGCCCGTGACTTAAACTTCACCTTATTTGCCTGCCAGTCTGGCTACCCATGCTCCCTGGGCAAGTAGTCTTTCACACTGTTTAAACCGGATGAAAGAAAAACGACGCCCCTAAGATCACAAAGGTAGACAGCAGCAGCACCCCCTCTAGCCAGTTTGAGCGCCCGTCAAGGCTGATCAGGTTGGCAAACAGCACCGCAATCACCACCGCAATCACCTCAAACAGGTTGAAGTTGAGATCCATCGGCTGGCCAATGAAATAGCCGACGATCACCAAAATTGGAGCTACCAGCAGCGCCACCAGCAGGCTCGACCCCATCGAGATCGACACCGCCAGGTCCATGTTGTCTTTCATCGCCACCCGCACAGCAGTCACATACTCTGCTGCGCCGCCCACCAGGGGCAGCAAAATCACCCCGGTAAACAGCGCCGTAAACCCCAGACTATTGGCCGCTTCTTCCACCGCGCCGACAAAGATCTCAGACTCGATCGCCACCCCCACCGTGGCCGCAAACAAAACCCCCACCCAGAGTCCCACATTGGGCTGTTCGGGCTCGCCGTGGGTTTCGTCTTCTAGGTCAGTGACCCCCACATCGTAGAGGTAGCTGTGGGTCTTAAGCGAAAACAGCAGCGTCAGCCCGTAGACCAAAATCATCACCACCGCTACCGTCAGCGACAGTTGGCGAATGGTTTGAGGTTCGACAATATTGCTGGTGTTGATCACCATAGCTGGCAGCACGATCGCCACCACCGCCAGGCTCATGGTCGAGCCATTGATGCGGGCCACGGTTTGGTTAAAGCTCTGCTCTTTGTAGCGCAGCCCTCCGGCCAGCATCGATAGCCCCATCACCAGCAGCAGGTTGGCCAAAATTGACCCGGTAATGCTGGCCTTAACGATGTCAATCAGCCCGGCCTTGAGGGCTACTAAAGCAATAATCAGCTCCGTAGCATTGCCAAAGACGGCGTTGATCAAGCCACCAATGGTGGGGCCAGTCACTACCGCCAACTCTTCGGTGGCGGTGCTGAGCCAAATCGCCAGGGGTACGATCGCCACGGCTGACAGACCAAAGACCGTCAAAGCTCCCCACTCTAGCCGTTCCGCCACAATCGAAATCGGGATAAAAACCAGCAGTCCCAGGGAGACAATGTTTTTTATTGACATAGATAACCAGCTAAAGGGATCGGTCTAGGAGGCAGCGAAGCAGCGATAGTACCCTGTGCGGCCTATGGTAATCGCTGTCATCAGCTTATTTTTTTGCCCATTGTCAACTGAGGGGCCATTCTGCGCAATTACCTGGGGGAATTGTTACCAAGCTCCCTTGTGAGGCGATATCTGTGGGCTAGCGGCAAAACTTGACTCCCATACTTACGCTCACAGCGCACAGAGCAGCTACAATGCTTAATCGCGATAAATGTAGTCAGGGATACTAAATTTTTGGTGTCCCCAATACATACCTAATCGTGATTAAGCCCCTTTAACCGTACGACTGGAGAATTTGACCATGAAATCTATCTTTAACGCCTCTGTAGTAACCGTAGCCCTGGCCGGCCTGGCCCTAGCCGGCTGTAATACTGCCCCGGCCGGCGATGACACTGCGGCTACCGGCGAAACAGCGGCTGAGGAAACCATGGCCGCTGATGAAACGGTGGCGTTTGAGTGCCCCGGCGGTGAAACCATCACCGCTCAGTTCATTGGCACTGAAGAGGCGATCGTCACCCTGCCCGACCAAGAGCCTGTGACCCTGCCCGCCACCGAGGCCGCCTCTGGCGCTCGCTATAGCGACGGCACCACCACCTTCTGGAACAAAGGCGATGAGGCCTTGGTTGAAGTCAACGACGAAATGGTGCTCTCAGAATGCCAAGCTCAGAACTAGGCATGACCTAGACTTCTCCCAATGATTTACGGGTAGAACTTGTAGGGGCAAACGACCTCCAGCATAGTTGCGTTGGTGCCCCTACGGACCGGTCTTTGGTGCGATATCTTTAGGGCGCTGCCAGCAGCTGCATCATTTGCTCTTGGTTGAGCACATTGCCCACCACCCGACGTGTGGGTTCTGGGGAGGTTTGAATCAGCGTCGGGGTGGCAGAAATTTGGGCGGATTCGGCCTCGTCGGGGTGGGTGGTGACGTCGATAACCTGGAGAGTGTAGGCGTTGGGCAGCGACGCCTCTAGGGTGGTGTGCAGCAGCCGCAGCATCTGCTCAGTGGCGGCGGTATCGACCCCGCTGACAAATAACTTAAAGCGGTAGGCCTGGGGCGGCGGGGCCGTGCGCAACGACTCTGTCGGCAGCAATGACTCAGGGGAGGTAGCCGTCACCTGCTCAACTCGAATAATCAGATCGTGGCATTCCCACAGCTGGGGAAATGCAGCCCGATAGGACTCAATCAGATCTACGGAGCATTCTTCAGCGTTGGCATAGTTGGGCTGCCAATGGACATGGTCTAGGCCAAACAGAGCGTTGAGCAAGGGCTGAAACCGCAGGGCACGGGGGTAGGCCTCGGCAACGATAGTCGGGGCTGTGGTAGGAGCATTGAACCAGCGGTCGACGGTGGCGGTAAAGCAGGGCAGCAAAAAATAGGGCGGCTCAGCCAGCCCCAGGTGGCTTTGCAGGGTGGCGCAAAGGTCGAGGTGCCAGCGGGCGCGCTTTTGCTCGTCAATGCAGTAAACGCAGTCGCCCCCAGGGGTAAATAGGGCAATGCCTTTAAAGCTGGCGGCGACTGGGTTAGCCCTGACAGACCTAGACACGGCCCCGCAGCATTTGGGCCATTTCGTTTTGCTTGGGCGACATCTCCAGCGCGGTTTCTTCGGTGATGCGGCCTGACTCGTAGAGGGCGTAGAGCGACTGGTTCATGGTGCACATGCCGTCAAAGCCACATTTAGGAATCAGCGCTTCGACTTCGTCGAGCTGACCGCGCAGAATGTAGTCTTTGATGGCGTCAGTATTGATCAAAATGTCGTGGAAGGCAGCCCGCTTGCCGTCGGTGGTGCGGCAAAGCCCCTGGGCAATAACGGCCACCAGCGACTCAGCCAGCGACACCCGCACGGGGGCCTGCTGCTCAGGCTCGAACAGGTTGAGAATCCGCTCTACGGTTTTGACGGCGCTGTTGGTGTGCAGGGTGCCCATAACCAAGTGCCCAGTTTGGGCGGCTTTGAGGGCGGTGTTGACCGTCTCTTTGTCGCGCATTTCACCGACCAGGATGATGTCGGGGTCTTCCCGCAGGGAGGCCTTGAGAGCGTTGTCAAACTTCTGGGTGTGCATGCCGACCTCGCGCTGCTTGATCAGCGATCGCCGACTCTGGTGCACAAACTCCACCGGGTCTTCGATGGTGATGATGTTTTTGGGCATCTCGGTGTTGACGTAGTCAATCATCGCCGCCATGGTGGTCGATTTACCCGAGCCTGTGGGGCCAGTGACCAAGACTAGGCCTTTGTGGTAGTGGCACACGTCCCGAAAGATGGAGGAGAAGCCCAGCTGGTCGAGGGTGAGAATTTTGACCGGAATTAGACGCAGCACCATGGCGGGGCCGCGCAGAGAGTCAAAAATGTTGATCCGGATGCGGGTGAACTCGTACTGGGCGGCACCGTCAAAGTCGAGGGTTTGGCGAAACTCTTGAATTTCTTCGGGTTTGAGAATTTCTTCGAGCCAGGCGTAGAAGGTGGCTTCGTCGGTGACGGGGTACTCGGTGAGCGCCATTTCACCGCGATCGCGGAACCGAGGCACCTCCCCCACCCCCATGTGAACGTCGGAAAAGCCCTTGTCAAAGGCCTCCCGCACGATTTTTTCGAGGGTCGGACCACCGCTGATTTTGGCGGTTTCAGCCGCCTTGGGCATCGGCGGCGGCGCGGCTGGGCGATGGCGGGTCTGCCCCGGAGCCGGAGCCGAGGCCGGAGCACCTGCCGGAGCAGCCCCCGGAGCACCCGCCGGAGCCTGGCTCGCGGCTGGGGTCGGAGGTCTACCCGCCGCCTGGGCCGACGCCGCCTGACCAGCGGCCCGAGCCGCTGCCTGGGCGCGGGCCTGAGCCGAGGCCTGGGCCTGGGCCGCCTGGGGCGGCCGGGGGGGCGGCGGCGGCGCGGGTTGGGCCCCAGGGGCGTTGGTGGGTGACTCAGCCATGAAAGGGTTCTCCATGATGGACTCAACAGCAGCTAGTACGACAATCGGGCAGGAGCAGTACCGCCCATCTACCCACGGAATACAGTCAGGTTGCCCACATTGGGGTGAGAAGTTAGCCCCGCCCCGCCAGTAATTTTGCCTTCAAGCAGCGGCCGTCGGGTGCGCTAGACCAGCCTATTAACCCCTGAGTATACGTCATGTCTCTGATTAGCTCATCAGCGTGCGCCCCAGCAGATGGCCATGGCTAAATACCGATCGCATTAGCCCCAGCCGCACCGGGTTAGGGGCGCGGCCAAACAGCCCGATCATCGACTGTACCACCTCAGGGAGCGTCAGGCTATCGGCCAAAAACCCCGCCCAGTCGTCAGTGGGCAGACTAAAGAAGGCGGCAAAAAACTGGTGCAGCTGCGGCGCATCAAAGGCCATCAGGTTTTCTAGGCCAAAGAGATAGAGGTAGTGCTTGCGCAGGCGATCAGCGGGCCAGAGGGCTTGCCATGCCTGGCTGGCGGCCTGGCTCGGGGTCGTTTGAGACGAACCCAGGGCAGCGGCGATCGCCTGCGCCAACCCTGGCCCCCGCCGCAGCATCGCCCCCATCATATAGCCCGACGCCGGGTGCACCATGCTGGCCGCCCCGCCAAACCCCACCACCCGCTGGGTGAAATCGGGCAGGGACTGATTCATGGGAAACAGACAGCGCTCGGTATGGTGGGCCTCTTTGACCTCAATGCCCCGGTAGCGGAGCCGCTGGTGCAGCCGCTGCTTCAGCACATCTAGCGAGATGGCTGGATGGTGGGCCAGCGACGTCTCTTCGACAAAATATACCCCGTCGCCCAAGTCCATCGCGTAGAGAAAGGTGGGCGGCTCCTGGCGCTGGGCGGGGGTAAGGTGGTCGTCGCGATAGTCCATCAGCACCATCTGCTGAGGGGGAATGGGCGGCTCAGAAAACCGCCCCACAACGCCGTAGGCCGCTTGAAAAGCCAGCTCAGGTGCCGCCGCGCGATTGACAAAAGCCGAGTTATGCCCGGTAGCATCGAGGACCAGCCGGGCCTGTAGGGTTTCCCCAGCCGCAGTCGTAACCTCGCTGTGGGTCGTGAAATGCTCAATGCGGGCGGCTTCGCCTCGGTGCCAGGTGGCCTGGTGCTGCGCACCCAGGTCGAGCCAGTGGGCTTGCAGACGATCTTTGTTGATCAGACCATACTCACGGTGCAGCGGCAAAGCGCCACTGTTGACGTTCACCACACAGTCTTTCCAGTGATGGCCCAAAAACTGCCCTAGGCCTAGGTCTTCTAGCTCATCGACCCAGATGCCATAGGTGTTAGGCCAGGGGTGCGCCGGGTCGGCCAGGGCCAACCCCTGCACCGCCAGCCCTGCCTCTGCCAGAGCCGCCGCCAGCGATAGCCCTGCGGGACCTGAGCCGATAACCAACACATCCTGCATGAACAACCCAATACCTTAGTGGTTGCTGTGAACCCTTATCTTACAAAGATTGTGGCCCTTATTGGGAAGATGTCGGGATCGGGGCATGCAATTCAAAGTTCAAAAATAGAAATTCAAAAATTATCTACCGCTCTCCCACAATGCCTTTAGTACCTTGGCGCTAGAGCCGAGCTGGTGGCTCAACCGCGTGGGGCGCTGGTGATTGCGGCCCTGCGGGGTGTGGTGATGCGCTGTCTGCGCTACAATTTGGCGCTGACGCCAGACAACTAGTACTGCAACAGCACGGTGACGGGGACATCGGGCAGCTTGGTGCGGCCCTCTAGCCCCAATAGCTCAATGACAAAGCCGAAGCCCGCGACGGTGCAGCCCGTTTGCTCAATTAATTCGGCGGTGGCGGCGGCGGTGCCCCCGGTGGCAATCAGGTCGTCGATGATCAGCACTCGGCTGCCCGGCGCGAAGGCATCTTGGTGCAGCTCGATGGTGTCGTTGCCGTACTCTAGGGCGTAACTAGCGGTGTGGACGGCGGCGGGCAGCTTGCCGGGCTTGCGCACCGGGGCAAAGCCCAGGCCCATTTTGTAGGCCAGGGGCATGCCAAAGATAAATCCCCGCGACTCAATGCCGACGATGTAGTCGGGACGATAGTCGGCCACTTGCTCGGCGAAGGCGTCAATGCTGTACTGCATGGCGGCGGGGTTGCCCAGCAGCGGCGTGATGTCGCGGAAGAGAATGCCAGGTTTGGGAAAGTCGGGAATGTCGCGGATGTGAGTCTTGAGATCCATTGCGGCTGCGGGTTAAGGGCGTTGATATAGTATCAGCGTTTAGTCGCTGAAAAATTGTCGAACCAGCCGCGTTTCCAGAAGAAGTAGATTTGTAGAGCGGCGATCGCTCCCATTACCCCCAGACAGATCACGTAGCCCCAGTACCAGCCAAGTTCTGGCATGTTAAACGGCGATGCCTCAGTATCAAAGTTCATGCCGTAGACCCCGGCGATAAAGGTGAGCGGAATAAAATATGGAGGAGATCACCGTCAGCAGCTTCATGACTTCGTTCATGCGGTTGTTGATCGATGAGAGATACACATCCATCAGGCTTGAGGCGATTTCGCGGTAGTTTTCGATGATGTCGACCACCTGCACGATGTGGTCGTAGACGTCTTGTAGGTAGACGCGCACCTCCTGGCTGATCAACTCGTCGCTGTCGCGGATCAGACTGTTAATCACGCTGCGCTGGGGCCAGATGTAGCGGCGCAGCTGCATCAGTCCCCGGCGCATGCGGTAGATTTTTCGATGGTGTGGCTGGTGGGGTTTTCGACCACTTCTTCTTCCAGCTCTTCGAGGGTTTCGCCGATCACCTCTAGCACGGGAAGAAGCAGCACCGGGAAGAAGCTGTCGACGATGTTGTCGAGCAGGGCATAGGCCAGGTAGTCGGCCCCCTGGCGGCGAATAGTGCCGGTGCCCCGACGCATGCGATCGCGAACGGGATCAAAAGAGTCCCACTCCGGCTCTTCCTGAAATGTGGCGAGAAACTCCTGACCCAGCACAAAGCTTACCTGCTCGCTGGACACTCCCGAGCCTGTGGCCTTAGACCGCACCATCTGCATAATGATGAGAATCTTGTCGTCGTAGAAGTCGATTTTGGGCCGGTGGGGCACGTTGACAATGTCTTCGAGCATCAGCGGGTGAAAGCCCAGGGTTTCACTTATCTGCACCAGTTTGGCCTCGGTGCCCAGACCTCGGGCGTCAATCCATCTGACGCTGTGGGGGTGACCGACCGGGCGGCATGCTTCAGGCTGGTCGATGGTGATGTTGTCCACATCTTCGGGGCTGTCGCTGATCAGAAACAGCTCCGTAGGCAGGGCGTCTGGGGGAATGCTCAGGGTACCGGGCAGGGCACCGGGGGCTGAGTAAGTGAAATCCACTAGCTCATCGCCATTGTCATCGCCGTGGGGATGGGCTGGGTCATCACTCTTGTCATTGCCGTGGGGCTGGGCTGGGTCATCGCTAGGCCCATCGGCTGGAACGATGGGCTCTGACTCGACTGACTCGATGCGATCGCAGTCTGAGGAATGGCGTGACTGCACCCTAGCGTTTGGGTGAATCTTGCGCCGCGACATGGTGTCTTTCCCAGAACTTTGGCCAAATACAGCATAAGGGCACGGCCGGAGCCATGCCCTTACAGGTTAAGCAATGATTGGGTTGAGCAGGACAGGCTTACATCATGCCCATGCCGCCCATGCCACCCATACCGCCCATACCACCCATGCCGCCCATGCCACCCATGCCGCCCATGCCGCCCATGCCGGGGTCGCCACCGGCAGGCTCAGGCTCAGGGATTTCGGCCACGAGGACTTCGGTGGTGAGCACCATGCCGGCGATCGAGGCCGCGTCTTGCAGGGCCGAGCGCACCACCTTAGCGGGGTCAATAATGCCCGCCGCAATCAGGTCTTCGTAGGCTCCGGTGAGGGCGTTGTAGCCCATGGGGAAGCTCATGCTCTTGACCTTCTCGACCACCACAGAGCCTTGTTGGCCAGCATTGTCGGCGATCTGCCGCAGGGGAGCCTCAATGGCCCGCTGCACAATGTCTACACCGATGATAATTTCGGGATCGCTGAGGGATGCCTTGAGCGCTTCTAGCTTAGAGGCCAGGTGCAGCAGGGTAGCGCCACCGCCGGGGACAATGCCTTCTTCCACAGCGGCCTTGGTGGCGCTGAGGGCGTCGTCAATGCGCAGCTTGCGGTCTTTGAGCTCGGTTTCGGTGGCGGCCCCGACCTTGATCACGGCCACGCCGCCCGCCAGCTTGGCCAGGCGCTCGGAGAGCTTTTCTTTGTCGTAGTCGGAGTCGGTAGCGGCCAGCTCTTTACGAATTTGGGCGATGCGCTTGTCGATGTCGGCCTTGTTGCCCGCATCGGACACCAGGGTGGTGGTGTCTTTGGTGACGGTGGCCTTGGTGGCGGTGCCCAGCATGGACAAATCAGCGGTGTCGAGGCTGAGGCCGACTTCTTCGGAGATTACCTGACCGCCGGTCAGCACAGCAATGTCTTGGAGCATGGCCTTGCGGCGATCACCAAAGCTGGGGGCCTTAATCGCAGCGACGTTAAGCACGCCACGGGCCTTGTTGACCACCAGGGTGGCCAGGGCCTCGCCCTCGATGTCTTCAGCGATGATCAGCAGAGGGGCACCCTCGCGGGCGACCTTCTCAAGCACCGACACCAGGTCTTGGATGGAGCCAATTTTTTTGTCGGTGATCAGCACGCGGGCGTTGTCTAGCTCGGTCACCATGCGCTCTTGGTCGGTGACAAAGTAGGGGGAGATGTAGCCGCGATCAAACTGCATGCCCTCGACCACGTCTAGCTCGGTGTAGAGAGATTTAGACTCTTCTACAGTGATGACGCCGTCTTTGGTGACTTTATCCATGGCTTCGGCGATCATCTTGCCGATCTCTTCGTCGCTACCGGCAGAGACCGTGGCCACCTGGGCGATGGTGGCGTTGCCTTCGACTGGCTTGGCGATCGCCGCGATTTCGCTCACCAGGGCAGTGACGGCTTTTTCAATGCCGCGCCGCAGGCTGACGGGGTTGGTGCCTGCCGCTACGTTCTTCAGACCTTCTTTGACCATGGCCTGGGCCAGCACAGTGGCGGTGGTGGTGCCGTCGCCTGCCAGGTCTTTGGTCTTAGAGGCGACTTCTTGCATCAGGCGAGCGCCCAAGTTTTCGAAGACATCCTCTAGCTCAATCTCTTTGGCAATGGTGATGCCGTCGTTGACGATCTGCGGTGCCCCGTACTTTTTCTCAAGTACGACGTTGCGCCCCCTGGGGCCGAGGGTAATTTTTACGGCGTCGGCTAGGGCGTTTACGCCCTTTTCAAGGGCCTGCCGTGAGGCTTCATCAAAGGAAATTCTTTTTGCCATGTCGTCCTGTCTTTCAGCTCTCCAGAGACAAAGTTAGCACTCGCTATGTCAGAGTGCTAACTTCGCTTAGACTACCGCCCCAAAGAACAGTCGGTAAGTCGCAATAACCGATCCTCACAGGGCGCTGGAGACGGCTAGGGCGTCTAATACCTGGTGGGTAGACCGTACCGCGCAAAATTCACCGCTGAGACTGGCCAGATTGATATTGTGCATTGTCTCGGCAGAGTAGTGGCTGCCGTCGTGGCCCCGGCGCTCAAAGGTGGCGGTGGCGTCGGCCATTAGGGTCACCTCAAAGCCCAGGTTGGCCGCCATGCGTACCGAAGTAGAGACGCAGTGGTCGGTGGTAAGACCGACCACCACTAGGGCGGTGATGTGGTGCGATCGCAAATAGGCTTCTAACCCGGTGCCGATAAAGGCGCTGTTGACGGTTTTGGTAAATTCTATTTCTCCGGGCAGCGGCTGGGCTTCGGGCTTGTAGGCGTTGCCGGGCAAATCCGGGCGCAGGGGTGAGCTGGGGTTGACCGAACAGTGGCGCACGTGGATCACAGGCAGAGCGCGATCGCGCCACTCCTTCAGCAGCCGGGCGATGTTGGCCTCGGCCTCAAGGTTGTTGCGCTGCCCCCAAACCGGCTCATCTAGGCCCTGTTGCA
The DNA here is from genome assembly GCA_036782635.1 of Nodosilinea sp. CTOTU7353. Taxonomy (GTDB): domain Bacteria; phylum Cyanobacteriota; class Cyanobacteriia; order Phormidesmidales; family Phormidesmidaceae; genus Nodosilinea. Next base: position 14,957 of record DAIPYU010000023.1, on the reverse strand, counting down.
CATCAATTACCAGTAGGGCAGCCATCGTGGTTTTCCTCAATTCAGACGAGATTGATGGTTAATACTGAATCCGCCGGCTGGGTTAGGCAAACACCGTTTGCCCCTACGCAAGCCTCCTGTTTGACATCGGGGTTATACGATTTGGATTCGGTATAACCTGTCCGCAAAATCCTGCTCGTTCTACCTTGAACCGCGTGCCGCAGACCCTCCTGACCGATCATCCCTGGCTTAGCGGCCTACTGGGCCGGGTATACCAGTAGGCCCAGACAATCAGCACAAACTGAAGTGGCAGCCTCAGCCACAGGGCTATGGCGCTAAATTGAGGAAACAAATCTGCATTGATCGCCATGTGAATATTGGCCGGGAAAACCGCAATCAGCAGCGCCACTAACCCCCAGGCGGCCAGAGCCGTAAACCTTGGCACCAGCAGCAAAATGCCCAGGGCCACCTCCAAAAAACCGCTGAGGTAAACCAGCCCCCGGGGCCAGGGCAGGTAGGGCGGCATGATCGCCAGGTAAAACCCTGGGTTGACAAAGTGGTTTAGCCCCGCCACCACAAAGAAAGCGGCCAGCAGGTATTGCAGAATGCGCTTGGGGGTTTTCATAGGTTTTAGCTTACCGTCCCCCGCCGGCCAAATTCTATTGCCTCGGGGAGGATTGGGTCAGGGAAAACGGCGTTTGCCCTGACGCCTAGGCAGAGAAAACAGGGCCGAATATTGGCTAGAGCATTAGTACAGTATGGCTAAAAACCCGGTTTCTTCCTCGCTGACTAACGGCAGGACTTGCGTTCTAGCCAAGAAACCGGATTTCTGTACTGGCGTTCTAGGTATCGCCGGAGCGCGCTACTAACGCTTGAGAATCCAATTCACCATGGGAATGGCGGCCTTGGCGGGCAGAGGTTCGATCGCAAAGCGAAAGGGCAGCAGCAGCGTCATCGGACGGCCACCGCGCCCGCCAAAGGGCATCAACTGCACCACCAAGTCGAGGGAATAGTTGCGCAGGGGACCTTTGAGTCCGGCCATTTTGGGCACATCGACCACCGGGGTCACCATTTGCAGCACCTGGGTGTTGGCGTCGCGGCCAAAACAGTCTTCGCTGGCGACCAGGGTGCGCAGAAACTGATTGGGGTTGACCACGCTGGTGACCTGGGGCAGGGCCAGGTCGAGGCGCATACCCGGCGTATGGCGAATCACCCGGCGAATTTCGCTGGTCATGCGGGTGATGGAGCTGCGATCCCAATCAACGGTGACCTGGAGGGCGCGGCTCTGGTTAATCACCTGGACAGTGAGCCCCATGAGCGGCTGGAGCGGGTGCGGCCCCTGGGGCAGCACCTGCATCACAATCAGCCCTTCGCCCCGCGCCTCTTCTTCTCTATCTTTGGCGGGAGCGAGGCTTCTGGGCTCGGGCATGGTCAGCTGGAGCGAGACGGCTTTGCCCAGGGGGCCTTCTCCACTCTGGAGCACCTTGACGGTGGTGGCTAAGAAGCCTTGGCGCACCAGCTGCGATCGCACCGTGCTCTCCAAAGTCTCGCCGTCGGGCACCAGCACCACCTGATCCTCTAGCTCTTCCTCAATGGACAGCGCCATCTGATAGACCACGTAGCCCATACAGATGAAGTACACCGTCAAAATGAGAAAGTCGAGCTCCATGCGGGATCTAGGGAAAACGTAGGGGAAAAAATTGCCGCGACGGCCCTCGGGGCCAATATTTACCATTGCCGCTTCGCAAGGGATGGCTGGACCGCTGGCGTCGATCAAGGGTAACACCGATATTATTCCCAGCGGCAGTGGGGTGGCCCCGCGCTACCGAGCAGTCATGCCGGCAGCGCAAAGGCAGTTTGCTTGACCAGGCAAAACGGCCCCATCTGCGGGCCCCAGGTGGCTTTGCCCGTGGCCGGGTCAATGCCGCGATCCTCCATTTGAAACACCACGGGGCTGCCGGGCACAGCGGGGTCGGGGCCAATGTCAAACTTGAGTCGCACATGGGTGGTGACACCGTTAGCGGTGAAGCTGCACAGGCTATCGCCAGGTAGCCGGCCGCTAAAGCTCTGGGTCGCAGGCTGGTACTCAATGGCCACACCGCAGGTGGGTAGGTCAATCAATGCCTCACGGGTGAGGCTGGCCAGGCGATCAGGCTGAGTGGCGCTGCCGCTGTAGGCTATCGGGTCAGGTAGAGCGTAGTACTGCCCCCACAGCCCTGTCCCCTGCCCAGTGGCTTGCTCAGTGGCTTGCTCAGTGGCTTGCTCAGTGGCTTGCTCAGTGGCTTGCTCAGTGATGTGCAGAATGCGCTGCCGGTAGGGGGGCTTGCCTGAAGCCACGCCAATCTGTTCAATAAAAAAGCCATAGCCTTCGCCAAACATGGCCCTGGGCAGGGGCCGATGCCACAGCCGCAGGTGCAAAAACCAGGCCGGGTCAGCCAGGGACTGGGGCTTGTTGTCAAACTCTCCGGCCAGGTAGGTGGCAAACTGGTCAAGCTGGGCCTGGGACATGCAGATTCCTTCAGTGCTACAGCCTTTGATGCTACCGGAAAGCGGGCCATACCAAGTCCAAGGAATCTGTAGTTTCCCACCGATAGAATTCCACTGCTGGGCTGGGATGAGGTTTAGAGGCTCCTAAAGGCTCACTTGAGCAGGGGCAGCCCGGCGGGAGTTGTGAAGCTGAGGCTGCTGGGGGTGATGGTATCGGCCTCGACATCGAGCAAAATGGCTTCGGTGGTGGTTTGCCCCAGGGGCGTTGCCACCTGCACCTCGGTATTGGCCCCCACCTGCACAAAGCTCAAGAAGGGCAGCAGCTCCACCCCAGCAAAGGCAGGCTGGGCGGCGATCAGGCTAAGATCGAGGCGATCGCCCTCAGCAATACTAAAGTCGACAATGGTATCTGGCATAACATCTACCTCTGTGGCCCCCACCAGCACCCCGCCGTAGGCCCCTGGGGTGCCCAGGCGAAAGATATCGGCCCCAGCCCCGCCGACCAGCACGTTGGCCCCGGCCCCGCCGTAGAGAATGTCGTCGCCGGGGCCGCCAAACAGGTGGTCGTTGCCGGCTCCGCCTTCGAGCACGTCGTCACCCAGGCCGCCAAACAAAATATCGTCGCCGGGGCCGCCAATAATGGTGTCGTTGCCTGCGCCACCAAAGGCCAGGTTGTTGCCCCCAGCGGTCAAGATCAAGTCGTCGCCGCCAAAGCCAAACAGGGCATTGTCGGCGGTGCTGCCAATCAGAAAGTTTTTGCCGTTGGTGCCCTGCACCAGGGTAAACACCGATGTTTCAGTGGCTGCTGGCGGCATCGCCAAAGTGTCGGCCTCTGGGGAGTCGGCCCCTATGCTTTCCAGACCTGGGGAGTCTGTTGATAGGGCTTCGGGTTCCAGGACGTTGGGTTTCAGGGCTTTGGACTCTAGGGCTTCGGGTTCTAGGGTGTCGGGTTCTAGAGCTTCAGACTCCAGGAACTCGGGTTCCAGCCAGGGAGCGATGGTGGGTTCGGCGGCCAGTAGACCGTTTAGAGCCGTGGGAAAAAGCCCTGGGGGTTTGCTAACTAGAACCAGCGAACCCTCAGCGACGTTGACCTGATATAGAACCGGGTCGCCACTTTCAGCGCGGTCATAGAAAAAGAAGGTGTCTACTGTGGTGAGTAGGGCCGGAGGAGCTTGACCATCAACCTGGTCTGCAAAAGGTTCCTCCCCGAGGGCCTCACTCTGCCAAGGGATAACGGTTTCGCTAACCGCTATCTCGGCAGTGACAACGGACTTTGACGGCGGCACAAATAATTTAGGCATAGTCAAGACAGGGAGAAACAACCAACGCGACGCTGAAGCTGGGCAACCGAGGCTGGTCCCCAGTTTTAACAGGGCTTCATCAGGGCTTCATCAGGGCTTTATTGAAGGATATCGAAGCCTATTCCTAATTCTGGCGCTGCGGCAAAAATCCGGAAATTTCTAGCTGGTAGCGTTACTAACAATTTATGAGATCGCCGCTGCCGTCAAGCTTACGTAAATCTACGGTTAAGCCCTGGTTACATTTTGGTTACTGGGCCACCGCCACCCAGTTCTCAAAGGGGCCACAGAATTGAGCCAGGCTCAGCCCCTGGAGACCACTGCCGGGGGTGGCCAGCGCCCGGTCGGCCTCGGTGTTGTAGCCCCAGTCGGCCAAAAATAACCCCACCTCGCCCAGGTCGGGCTGCTGCTGTACCGATTGCAGCGCTTTGACCCGGTCTTCTACAAACCAGAGAGCCGCGCCTGGGCTGGCAGTTTTGATCTGTCTCAGGGTCTCGTACTTAGGCCGCTTTACCTCTTTGCCGAGAATGCGATCAGCGGGCAGCGCCACGCCCCCCTGGGCGAGCAACTGCTGAATAAACCGCCCTTCTTTGGTAGAAATAATCACTAGCTCAACGCCTGCCGCGATCGCCCCCTGAATGCGGTCAATCACGCCGGGGTAAAACCGCTGGTAGCTGAGCCAGTCGGTCAAATCGGCCTGAATCCAGCGATCGCGCACCCCATCCATCGCCTCGGCCAGGGGCACTTTCTCAACCCCCACCTGGGCCAGCAGCTCTGGCACCAGCTCCGACCAGCGGGCCAAGATCTCCCCATCGGCCACCCCATTCAGCAGCCCATAGATCACCAGAGGCATCTCCCAACCCGTCTCCACCACCGGCCGCAGGGGATAAAACCGCTCCGCCAAACCCTCCGGCGGCGCTGGGTCGCCAGGCTTAAACACCTCCACATATGCCTTCCACGCCGACTGAAAATACTCCCGCAGCCCGTCACAGACCACGCCATCAAAATCCAGCGCCAGAATATCGGGAGCATTAGGGGAAGCCATCGCCAACGCAAAAGGTAGAGTTTCAAGCTATACCCTACAAGGTTTGGGGCCACCCCTTCACCCCTTCACTCCTTTACCCACAGTAACCAGGGCAGACACTTAGGTCTGCCCCTACCCATCCACCCATCCACTCACTCACCCATCCACCCACCTACTCCCCCACCCCCGCCTGCCGCCGAATCAACTGCTGCACCGCCACCAATGTACGGTTCAGCTCTGGCCCCCGGTAGGTGGGGTGCTGCTCAAAGGCCTGCTGCTCTTGCTCTAGCATCAACACGTCTTCGCGCACCAGCCGCCGCAGCACAAAGCTGGCGGAGTTGTTGAAGGCCCGCTTAAAGAACCGCCGCACCGCGATCGGGCTTTTGTGAAGATTGGGGAAGCGCCCCAGGGAGGTGAAGTGCAGCAGGTAGGCGCGGGTGTGGGTCTCACTCACCGGGCAAAACAGGCAGTAGATCACGAAATCTTCGCCCAGGGTCGAGCGCCAGTGAGGGTAGTAGTAATAAACGTCTAGGGGCTCGGGGTGCAGCTGGCGCAGGGTCGGAATCACCAGCTGGCTGGCCGACCAGATCTTGTCAATGCGGTAGTAGCTCTGGGCATCGTAGTGGGCATGGACGTGGGTGTCGTCGGCCGCTAGCTCGGCCAGCACCGGGTTGGCCCACACCTGGGCACCGCCGTGCAGGTGGCCGTGGTACATGTCCATCAAATTCTCAATTAAAAATGAGTAATGGGCCTGCACGTCGATGGTGGTCAGCGAGCCGATGAAGTTGAGGTGTTCCCACTCGGGTACGCCCAGGGGCGCTACGCTGTCGGCCAGGGCCGCCTCGCCAGGGAATAGCCAGATAAAACCGTCCTGCTCTTTGACCGGGTAGTGGCGCAGGGCGCAGGTGGGCAGCTTTTGCTGGGGCTCTAGGTAGGGCACGTGGGCGCAGCTGCCGTCGGGGGCAAACTGCCAGCCATGGTAGGCACAGGCAATGTTGTCGCCCTCGACGGTGCCCTCGCTGAGCTTGACCTGGCGGTGGGGGCAGCGGTCTTCGACGGCAACGGGGCTGCCGGTGCGATCGCGATACAGCACAATCGGCTGGTGCCACAGAGTTACCGCCAGGGGCATAGCGCCCAGCTCTTTGCCCTGGGCCACCACATACCAGTGGTTGAGGTTGATGCCCAGCCGCCGTAGGGGCTTGCCTTTAGGCCGTTCTGCTGGGCTATGCTCCTCAGCCACCGCTGTCACGGGTTGAAGGTCAATTACATCCATCTCTGGGTTCGCTTGATAACGCCGACTTTACCGAGACTCTCACAGGTGTGAGTTGCAACTTAAAGTATAGAAAAAGCGCCGTAGCATGCTCTGTCTGTACAACCTTTATGTTTGCTTTTGGCAGCAAGTATCAATTCACTAACTGGCTTAATGCGTCCTATTTCTGCCCTTCAACCAAGCCAATCTGAGGCTTGCAATCTGAAAAACTTAGCGAATCAGGGTCGAGGAAGTCAGCGAGGGCCATCTCTATCACTACCTCAATAGAATAGTTAATCTGCTGAGCATGATTCAAGTAGGCATCTCGAATATGGTCTGGCAGTACAGCCAATAGCATCAGTGCGGCATCATGGCTGAGATGCTTGTGTCCAGCTTGAGGGAGAGTCTGCATCGTAACTACCTCCAGTCTCTAGTGGGATATCTGGCATTGTAGGGTGTCTGTGTAGCCTGAATCAGGATACCTTCCAGTTCTTCTCCCAACTTGAGCACATCGATCATGGAAAGAGGCGCAAATGAGATTCTAATATCTCGGTGATCATAATCATCTAACCATGCCCACGTAAACGCTTTGTGCCCACCCCTAAAGCGTTCTCGAAGTTTTTTTGTCTTGCCCAAATAGAGCAACTGATGCTCCTGATGTTTAACGGCATACAATCCTGGTGAAGGTGGGAGATCCCTGAATTCACGGGTGAGAGTTGCACAGGAGTTAAACGGCGTTGATAGAAGAACTTGAAGCAGTCTTCGTGCTTGCTCTTGGATATCACTCAATATCAACGCCCAAACTTTGAATAAAAAACCGTACACCCATCCTACTTCAGCCGATTCCCTCATACTCTAAAAGTCTGTATCCAAACTTCTCCCCTAGATCTTCAACACCCCTTCGGGGTTGACCGAGAGAATGGGGCGGCGCTGCACTCCCTCCCGCTGCAAAATGGCGTTGGCCGCCAGCAGGCCGCTGCTCACCGCTCGCTCCATCAGCCCGCAAGGGAAGGGCATTCGCACCCAGTCGCCAGCAAACAGCAGGTTGTCGGCGGTGGTGGTGGTTTGGGGTCGGTTGGCAAAGCTGCCCGGCGGAAAGCCGGCGAAGTTTTTTTGGTTGACCAGCTGGCGGTGCAGCACCGTCGCCCCCTGGAGCGCTGGCACCACCTCGTACAGTTCGGCTTCAAAGGTATTGAGAATATCGGCCTGGGTGGGAAAGTCTTTTTCTTTGTAGCAGTAGGCGTGCAACTCAACGACGCTGCCCCCGGTGCGCTCGCCCCAGGCAATGTAGTCGTCTTGAATGCGGTGGTAGAGGGTGATGCTGTCGGTGAGCTTATAGCCCGAGAGGCTGGTAAACCAGCTGTGCTCCCACTCAAAGTCGCGGTCGAGCCAAAAGCGGGCCACGGCAAAGGGGTCGGCCACCTGCAGCTCATCTACTTGGGTGGCAAGGGCGGGTTCGACGGTGCCCTCTGACAGGGCAAACAGGGCCTTGATGCCCGGAATATCGGCGGCCATGACGTAGTAGTCGGCGGTGAGGTCGTGGGCCGCGTGGGCTTCGGGGTCAACCTGGGCGGCGATCAACTGAATGCGATCGCCCTCCCGCTGCAAGACCTTAAACGCCGGGAGATTTTCCTGCGCTGGCCCCGCCAGCACCGCGCCGTCGCTGGCGTAGGCGGCTCCGTGGCAGGGGCAGAGGTAGCCCTCGGCCGTCGTGGTCACCTGGCGCTGCACGCTACAGCCCTGGTGGGTGCAGGTGAGCGACAGAGCGGTGGTTGATCCGGGGGCCACCGAGTAGACGTTGTCGCCCGCGCCAAAATACTCCATGTTCTCTGAACTCAGCAGCGGATTGCGCTCGACCCAGAAGGGCACCGAGTTGGTGGCGACGCTGCCCTTTTGATAGGTGACCCCAGCAATTTTGCCGTTGTCCCAGGCCACCTGGCTGACGGTGACCCCGGTGAGCACCTGCCCACCGTTGGCCCGAATGGCCTCGACCATGGGGTCTACTAGCGATCGCCCCATATCTTGGCAGGTGCCGTTAAAGGCCAGCCCCTCGGGGTTGCCAAAGAAATAGAAGTGGAAAAACTGCATCAGCTCCCCGGCGCTGAGCACGTCGGGGGAATTGAGGCTTGACTTGGCGAAGGGCAAAAAGTAGAGGTCGTAGAGGCCCCGAGGAAAGTCATCGCCCACCCACTCGGCTACCGAAATATTGTCGAGGCGCTGGTAAGTCTGGGGGTTGCGGAAGCCGGTGATCTCGCGAAACACCTGGAGATGCTTGAGGTGGGTAAGATTGATACCCCACTCCAGCCGGTTTGACGACGAGATCGCCAGATCGACAATATTCCACGGAAAGGCCGAGTTGCTGGGGCGAAATACTTCGGGGTCGTAGTGGTCTTTGTAGACCAGCGAGTAATAGTCGAGGGACTTAAAATTTTGCCGAATATCTAGCTCGTTGACCAAGCTAAACAGGTTGTAGTACTGGGGAAAGAAGCCGTGGAAGCCGTGCTCCATCATGAAGGCATCGTCGCCCACCTGGATGGGCCAGCTGGCGATCTTACCGCCCAGCTGGGGCGATCGCTCGATCAGTGTCACCGCCACGCCCCGCTGGCTAAGTTCGTAGGCGGCGGCTAGACCCGCCAGCCCGCCGCCAATCACCACCGCCGTAGTAGATTTGCCCACCTGGGCGGGCAGCTCCAGGCGATCGCGCTGAAACACCGTGGGCTGGGGCTTGCTCAGCCGCGAATAGCTCAGCAGCGCCGCAATGCCGCCCACTCCAAAGAGTTTGAGCACATGGCGGCGAGCCAGGGTTTGGGCAAACAGCCCCTCTAAAGATTGACTCATCAGAAGTTTCAGTCGTTGCTTGGGTCAGACTCAACCTCTGGGATGCCCCTGAGGATGTGTGGAGAGCGACCTCGGCATTAAGGTAGCACAGTCTTTAACTCAGGGGATGGGGCATTTGTTGCTCTCGGCCAGAGCTGCCGGATCCGCCGTGCTGTCTGATAAAGACTGTAGTATTGACATGCCTTAATAGTCTACTCATCTCATCGCCCATGAAATACGTGCGAGAAACCCTGGCGGTTGCCCAGCGCATTTTGCTGGAGCTGTGGCGGCGGCAGCGCAGCCTGATTTTTTGGGCGCTGTTTCCGGCCCTGCTGCTGATTCTCAACAGTCTGATCTTGCAGGAGCGTACCCAGGTGAGCCTGGGGGTGGCCTACAGCAATGCCCTGCCGCCCACCCTAGTGGGGGCGGCGCTGTTTTTTAGCTGTCTGGGGGGCAGCGTGGCCACGGTGGTGGCCGAGCGTGAGCAGCAAACCCTAAAGCGGCTATTTCTCTCGCCCCTGAGCGGGGTGTCATACTTTTTGGGCATTTGTCTGGCCTACGGGGTGATTGGCCTGGGGCAGGCGGTGCTGGTCTACGCGATCGCCCTCTCCCAGGGGGCCACCGTCGAGGGGTCGCTGCTGGCCAGCCTGCTGATTGTGGCCCTCAGCATTGCCGCCTACGTGGGGGTGGGGTTTGTGCTGGGCACTCAGTTTGCCCGCCGCACCGAAGATGTCAACGCCCTGATCGCCGCCTTTGGGGTGCCGCTGATGATCTTGGGGGGGGCCTTTCTACCCGCCGATTTTTTCCCCGACTCGCTGCTACGGCTGACCCAATTTAACCCGATCTATCACATGATCGAAGCCCTCTCTGGGGTGGCGGCCGAGGGCCTCACCCTGGGAGAAGTTGGCCCCCACGTTAGATTTCTAGGAATTTTTGCTGTCGCTATGGTGGTAGGCGGGTGGCTGGCCTACCGCCGCATGGTGCGAGTTGAGCGTCAGCTCTAGCGATCGCAGATGGCTACGGTCGCTGGGCAAAACGATAGAGTATTAGGACGGCTCGCCCAGATTGGGCCAGGTTGGTTCTCCCAAAGAGAACAACCCACCTGCTACTGCCCCGCCTGCAGCAACCATCTAAAAGAACATCATCAGAAAATCATCGCCGTCTGTGAGTGCTAACCTGCCCGTTCTAGTTGTCGTCCACCAGCCCACCTCGACCCCAGGCCGAGTGGGGGAGGTGCTGAAGAGCTTAGGATTTACCCTTGACCAGCGCTGCCCGGCCCTTGGGCAGTCGCTGCCCGCCACCCTAGACGGCCACAGTGCCGTGGTGGTGTTTGGCGGTCCCATGAGCGCCAATGACGACCACCTGGGCTTTATTCGCCAAGAGCTAGACTGGATTTCGACCGTGTTAGCGGCGGAGAAACCCTACCTGGGCATTTGCCTGGGGGCACAGCTGCTGGCCCGCAGCCTAGGGGCCACAGTTACCTCCCATGGCGCCGGCCAGCGCGAAATTGGCTATTACCCGGTGCTGCCGACCCCGGCAGGGCAAGGAATCTTGCCTCACCCGCTCATGGTTTACCAATGGCACCAGGAGGGGTTTGAGCTGCCCGTGGGCAGTCATCTGCTGGCCACCGGCTCCATCTTTCCCCACCAGGCGTTTCGCTACGGGCGGCGGGCCTACGGGCTACAGTTTCACCCCGAGATCACCGCTACGATGGTCAACCACTGGACCACCGAAGGGGCCGACCAGCTGACGCTGCCCGGTGCCCAGGGGCGGCCTTACCACCTCAGCCAGCATCGGCTCTACAGCCCAGGGGTAGAGCTTTGGCTGCGTCAGTTTCTAGCCCGGTGGGTGGGCGCTCCGGGGCAGGCTGAGGCAGTTTGGGAGCATTGCCATTCCCTTCACATCCGAGGCCCCCAGGGGGTAGCCCCAGACAGCCAAGGAGGCCAGCAGAGCATGACCGCACTGGGCTAGCACAGCCGTAATCAGAGGAGACCACAGGTGAAGATTGGGGTAGTTGGCACTGGGTTAATGGGGGCTCCGATGGCCCTTAGGCTGCTGTCGTCGGGGCACAGGGTATGGATCTATAACCGCACTCCCGATCGCATGAAATCGGTGGCCCTGGCTGGGGCTACGGTTTGCCGCACTCCCCTGGAACTGGCCCAGGCGGTGGAGGCTGTTGTGATGATGGTGACCGATGGGGCGGCGGTGCGATCGCTACTCGCGGCCATGGGAGCGAGCGAGTGCCCATCGCCCCTGCAAGACCTCACCCTGATTCAAATGAGCACCATCGCCTCCGACGAAAGCCAAGACCTCAGCCAAATCGTCGCCCAGGCCGGGGGTGCCTACCTAGAAGCCCCGGTGCTGGGCAGCATTCCCGAAGCCAAAAACGGCAGGCTGATCATTATGGTGGGGGCCGAGGCCGACACCTACGAACGCTGGCAGCCCCTGCTCCAGTGCCTGGGCAGCGAGCTTTACCACGTAGGGCCAGTGGGCAGCGCCGCCGCCCTCAAACTGGCCATGAACCAGCTGATCGGCTCCCTCACCGCCGCCTTTGCCCAGAGCCTGGGGCTAGTTCAAGCCGCTGGCATTGATGTCGCAACGTTTATGGCGGTGGTGCGCCAGAGCGCCATCTATGCCCCCACCTTCGACAAGAAGCTGCACCGCATGCAAACCCGCCAGTTTGCCGACCCCAACTTCCCCAGCAAGCACCTGCTCAAAGATATGGGGCTGTTTGTGGCGGCGGCCGAGGCAGCGGGGCTGGCCGCCTTTCCTGCCGAGAGCGTGCGACAGCTGGTAGAGCAGGCGGTAGAGGCGGGGTTTGGTGACGATGACTACGCGGCTCTCTTCAACATCGTCAGCCCCTTGCCAGAGCCGGGTAGCGCAGCTGATTAGCGATCCATACCCGAAGCTTGACCGGGGCTTTCCCCCCAGGCAAAACTCCACCTCTGGAGTTGAGTGAATGTCAGTTCAATGGCTAGACTGACCCACCCACAAACCTCCCCAGCGGGGACGGTCAGACTGTATTGCCCAAGAATTATTCTTGCTCAAACGCAGGTTAGATGAGGGTTGGCGGCTGTCATCAGCCCTCCTCAGCTTCACCAGTGCCCGGTTGATGCCGACATGCCGCCGCCTTGACTGCGAACTGGCTAGATCACCATCGCCTTCAACCAGTGCTGAGCCGAGCCGCAGAGCAAAACCTTGATCAATTATTAAGGGTTTCAACGTTCCATTAAGCAGGCCCCGAGATTTTTGACCGCGACTGGGAATCTTTTAATACAGCTACAGCCTAATCACCACTGAGTCGCCGCCCGGCCATTCTCTCGTCAGCAGGGGTATCTTCCCAAAAACAGTCATAGATAGTCACCCGCTCGGCTGACCAGCCTGGTCGCGGCAATGTGACAAAAGTTCGGTTAACTGCCCCAGAAATTCATGTTGCCACTGAGACATCCTTGTGTAGAATCGTGGGCAATATCTGCAAACCCTAGCGTCCCCATTAAGGAGGTGAGATTTTATGACGGTGAGCGTACAACCTAATCTAATTCAGTTTTTACAGGACGATTTAGCCATTTCGACAGCCTCAATTAAGGTTGCCCTGAAACACAGCGAGCAAGACCCTGGGCCTTTGCCCATGATTCTGTGGCAGTACGGTTTAGTGACCCTAGAGCAACTAGAGCAAATCTATGATTGGATGGAAGCGGCCTAGGCCGAAGGCACCCCTGCCTCAACCCTTGTCTAAATTTTTGTGAGAGGCGTAGTACTTAGCTGCGCCTCTTGTTGTTTTTCTATGCGTGTTTTTCTGGATGTTCGGGGCGCTCTCTGGGCCTACTCAAACACCAAGGGCCATAGGTCTGCGACGGCCACTTCCCACCCCGGCAGCAGGTCGGGCACGGTGAGGCGATCGCCGTCACCTAAAAGCATCGCTTCCTTCCCCGTTCGATACACCTCTACACAGCGGGCCTCAGGGTCGATCAGAATGCCCACCTGGGTACCCAGAGCCAGAAAATCTTGGATTTTGCTCCGCAGCTTCGTCAGTTTATCCGTGGGCGATTTCACCTCCACCATCAGATCGGGGGCGAGTTCTGCAAAGGAACGAGGGCTACGCCGCAGCCGTTCAGCTTTGACAAACGAAACATCGGGAGCGCGGGTGTCAGCGTTAGGCAGTATAAAGCCAGCGCTAGAACCCGTGACTCGACCAAGTTGGCGGGGGCGCACCCAGTTGCGAATCTGTGCAGCTAACTCAGTAGAGACCTCATCCGCCTCGTATCCAGAAGGACTCATAATTTGTACCTCCCCACCCACCAGCTCCATCCGATAGTCGGGATGTTCGGCCTGAAGCTTTTCTAGTTCGTTAACTGTCAGCTGCATAGATTTTCCCTCACAGCAGAGGTCTTTGCCCCATCATAACGACTCATCTTCTCAAGTCTCTAATAAGCCTCGCACAGCCAGGGCGGTGGCTGGGGCGAGCAGAACGCCGTTGCGGTAGTGGCCGGTGGCGAGCCAGATGTTGCTGTAGCCCGCCAGGGGCTGAATCACGGGGGCAGCCTGGCCCTGGGGGCGGGGCCGCAGGCCCGACCAGCGTTGGGTGACGGTGCCCTGGGCGATCGCCGGACAGTAGGCTACGGCCCCCGCCAACACCGCCTCTAGTCGCTCGGCTTCGGGCTGCATGGCCAGCGCTTCATCTAGGGAAGTTTCGGGGGGAAACTCTACCGTGGCCCCCACCCAGTAATCACCCTCGCCCAGGGGCACCAGGTGAATGTCGCTGCCGTTGACCACGGGCTGAAAGTCGGGTTGCCCCAGGGGGGTGTCTAGGTGAATCCGCAGGGCCTGACCCAGCACGGGGCCAACCACAACCGGCTGGTAGAGGGTTTGGGTGAGGGGCAGGGTGCCCAGCCCCGCCGAGATCACAATCGCATCGGTGGCCAGGCTCTGCGTCGCCGTGTGGACCACGCCACAAAAACGACCGCCTTCTGCGGCTTCTGGCGCGGCGTCGGCCCCGTCAAACCCCACCACGGCTTGGCCAAAGTGGAACTCGACCCCGTTGACCTTGGCCCCGGCCACCAGCGCCTGGGTCAGATCTGTGGGGCTGATCTGGAAGTCTTGGGGCGAATAGATGGCGGCGGCAACCTGGTCAATATTGAGGTGGGGGCAGCGATCGCTCACCGCCTCCGGTTCCCAAATCTCAAGCCGATAGCCCTGGCGCTGGCGAATTTCCTGGAGTGATCGCCAGCGGGGCAGGTCTTCAGCGTCAAAGCACAGGCTGAGAATGCCCTGGGTATTGTGCTGAATGACCTGCCCCGTCAGGGTTTCTAGTTCGGTGATCAGGCTTGGGTAGCGGCGCAGGCTGGCCTCACGCAGCCGCCAGTTGCGCCCTTTGACCTTGTGGCTGATCACCGCCATGGCCACCCCCAGGGCAGCGGCGGTCGCCCCCTGCCCCGCAGCGGCCTGGTCGATGACGGTGACGCGAAACTCGGGGTTGAGGCTCAGCTCGTAGGCGATCGCCGCCCCGACCACGCCGCAGCCAATGATGGTGATCTGTTTCAAAAGCCTACAGGCGTCAGGGTCGTTGTGAGGGTGGGCACCGCCAGTTTGCTCAAAGGGGCGGAGTTATGACTGAAACGTGGGCACCAGGTTCAAAAACGCGTCAAAGTCATCCAGCGCGTTACGGTATTCTTGACCGGCAATCACCTGCTGGTTGGTGGCGGCGGCTTCGTCAAGGCGCTCTAGGTGGGTGTATAGCTCTTGGGCGATCGCCTGGGCCTGGGGTTTGTCTTTGGTCAGCAGCGAGTTGGCCAGCCGATTTACCCGCGTCCGCATTTCGCCCATGGGGCCGTGGATGAAGCTCTGGACGTTGACCCAGTCTTTGGCCTGAATGTAGCCCTCTAGCTCGGGGAAGCGATCGCGCAGCTCAGCCACAGCGGGGGTGTACAGCTCTACCTGCTGCAAAATCTCTGGGGTGTAGGTGGTGGGTATCTTCGCCGCCGGGCCACCGCAGGCTACTAGGCAGGTCGCCACTACTGCCAGCAAAATTCCCAAAAGAGGTCTGAAGCGTCCCATAGTTAACCTTATTGCGCTTTCTACATCCGTCGTCTGTATTTTACGCCGC
>DAIPYU010000022.1:39481-43059 GCA_036782635.1 Nodosilinea sp. CTOTU7353 | reverse complement strand
GTCTGGGGCATTGGCATTCAGCTGGGGGTGGGGCTGCTGATTTTCTTGCTGCCGGTGACGCGGGAGGTGGTGGTTTGGCTTAGCTCTATTCTCAACGCGCTGATTGATGCGTCGGATGCCGGGGCGCGGTTTTTGTTTGGCCCGATTTTTGTGCCCGACTTTAACCAGTCGGTTGGCCCCGCCGGGGCGGGGCGGTGGATTGCGCGGGCGCTGACCCCAGCCTTTACCGCCGTGCCGGGCGATCGCCTGGGGGCTGACAACCTCAACCTCGGCTATATTTTCGCCTTTCGATCGCTGCCCCAGGTGGTGTTTTTTGCGGCGATCTTTTCGCTGCTCTACGGTCTGGGCATTGTGCAGCCGATTGTGCGGGTGTTTGCCCGGTTCTTTCGCTGGGCGATGCGCCTCAGCGGGGCCGAGGCGCTGGCGGGGGCGGCAAATATTTTTGTCGGTATCGAGTCTGCGATCGCGATCAAACCCTTCCTAGAACGCATGACCCGCAGCGAGCTGTGCGCCATCCTCGCCTCCATGTTTGGCTCCATTGCTTCCACGGTTCTAGGTCTCTACGCCGGATACCTGCGGCCCATTTTCCCGTCAATTGCCGGGCACCTGATGTCGGCCTCGGTGCTGACGATTCCCGCCGCCTTTGTGCTGGCTAAAATTTTGGTGCCCGAGCAGGCGGTGCCCGAAACCCTGGGCAAAGTGCCTGAGCTGGCACTGGCCGAAGACGAGCGTCGCAGCCCCATGGACAGCCTAATTTTGGGTGCCCTCGACGGAGTAAAAATGGCGGTGGGCATTGTCGCGGCGCTGATCGCCATTCTGGGACTGATTGCTCTGCTAGATTTGATCTTTGCCAATCTGGCTGGTCTGGCCACCAACGACTTTGCCCTCTGGCGGGTGATCGGCCAGGTATTTAGCGTCATTACTCTGCAAAACATCATGGGGGCGCTGTTTTTGCCCCTCACCTTTCTCACCGGAGTGTCGCTAGACTGGCCCGAGCTATGGCTGTCGTCGCAGTTGATTGGCCGACGACTGCTCGAAACCGCCATCCCCCCCTACATTGGTCTGGCCAATGCAGCGGCTGAGGGCACTCTGAGCGATCGCGCCCTGGTGATCGTCAGCTATGTGCTCTGCGGCTTTGCCCACCTGCCCTCGGTGGGCATTTTTGTCGGCGGGCTGGCGGGCATTGTGCCCTCGCGCCGCCAAGACATCAGCGAGCTGGCCTGGAAAGCTCTCTGGGCGGGCACCCTGGCAACGCTGATGACCGGCTGTGTAGCGGGGCTATTTTTCTACGAAGGCGCAGCGGTGCTGGGGCGGTAGAAAATCTGACAGCCATAGCATTCGACATCTGCAAGGGTTCGCTGAAACTATGGCTGCGAACCCTTGTAGTTGGGTGAGGCATGTCCGGGGTGATAGAGCCCGCACCTCTCCCATCGAGACTGCCAAGCTCGAGATTCTGTGGGCCGTCTGAGCTGTTTTCTCCACAATCAGCATCACACTGCAGCGCTGCTACGCCAGCGCTGCCGGCCTTTGCAGGAGAGGCGATGTTGCTGAATCCTAGACACCAACCCGCTGTGGGATCGGGCTGTCATCACAGTCTTCCAGCGGCTTCAGTCTTCCCATATTAAGTCACGAGAAATAGAAGTCCCGTCAGTTGCAGCAGCTGTGTTTGCTGGCCGCGGGGGGCACGTCATTGGCGGGGTTTTGGTCAAAGAAATTGAGCGGCTTGAGCATAAAGCCAATGTAAGCCACGGGCATCACCGGCCAGTCTTCGGCGCGGGGCACGTGGCTGTGGGCAAAGGTGTGCCACATCACCAGGTCGGTGTTGGCTACCGGGCGGTTCGCCTCCGTCCACTTGGGCAGCCCTTCACCCCCCGGCGATTGGTTGGGGTAATCACCTGCGGAAAATTTTTCGTCAGCGGCGTAGGGGGTCACCCACAAGTGCTTAGTCATGTAGGTGGCGCGCTTGATCACGCTGGAGTGGGGGCGGGCCAGGGGCAATGTATTCTCGCCCGGTATCAGCTTGTAGGCGGTGGGGTAACCCATGGCGTTGGTTTCATTGGGGTTGACGATCTTCCAGTAGCGCCCCTTCATCGGGTCAATCAGCCGCTGGGCTTCTAGCTCTGATGAGAGCAGGGTCGATTTGGCGTAGAAAGCATTGCCGTAGGGGTTTAGCTCGTCGTCTTCTGGCTCGATATCCACCTCGTAGACGGAGTTTTGCAGGCCATCCACACACATGTCGAGGCGCACGTTAAAGATGTGCTGGTGGACGGGGGCATAGAGCTGCGGGGCCACCAGGGTGCCGTACTTGGGCACCTCACCGGGGGGGAAGGCCGCCGTGCTGATCATGCCCGTCAGCTTGACCTCGTACTGAATGCTGCCATCTTGGTAGAAGTACCAGTAGAAGCCGTACTCGTAGTTGCCCACGGTGGCGATGAAGGAGACCACTAACCGGCGCGATCGCCGCACTTCGGTCTCTTCTGTCCTCCAGTCCACATGCTTCCAGAGAATGCCAAAGTCTTCTTCGTGGAGGCAGACAGCGTGCTCGATCTGGGCCACCTCGCCGCGCGAGTTGGTCATAAAGGCATCGAAGTAGTGGATTTCGCCCAGACAGTCGCAGCCCAGGGTGAGGGAGTTGGCCAGCGAGCCAATGCCGTATTCGCCCACGTCGAAGGCGTTTTTGCGGTAGTGGTGGGGCTGGGGGTCGCCGTAGGGCACGGTCATCTCGGCCAGAGAGGCGCGGTAGAGAATGGGGCGCTCTTCGCCTTTGTCGGTGTAGCTGACGGTGTAGAGCACCAGCCCTTCGCGGGGGGTGAAGCCGATGCGCATTTTCCACTTTTGCCAGCGAATCTGGTGACCCTCGACGGTGAAGCTGGGGCCTTCGGGCTGAATGATTTCGAGTGGTTTGAGGTCGGTGCGAAAGTCTTTGATGTACTCCTGGGAGTAGTTAGATGACTGGGGTGGCAGGGGCACCACGCCGTGGTCTTCGACCCGGATCACCTCCATCTTGTTGAGGTCGACCACGGGTATGACGCCTTCGATCGGGCGGGCGTAGCCGTTGTCGGTGGGGTTGGCCCGCACCCAGCAGAGGGCGCGGGAGAGGCGCACGCCTTCCTCATCCTCAATGCCGTAGTTGCCGGCAGACCAGGGGTCGACCATCACCAGGCTGGGGTCAGTGATGCCGCGTTTGGCGATCGCATCCAGAAATTCTGGACAGGCCTTGACGGCATTCTCGCACTCCAGAAATTCGTCGAGCATGATGGGCGGCTGCACACCGGGGATATGCTGCCACGAGGTGACGATGCCCTCGGTGAGGGAGACCAAGGCCTCGTAGGTCTGAGCGGTGGCGTTGTCGAGAATAATAGCGAAGGCTTCGCGGGCGATCGCATCCCCCGGCCTAAAGCCCAGCACGGTTTCCTTAGATGGCTCGTTGAGGGTGACGGTGGCGAAGCGGGTGGTGGCCCCCAGGGATTTCTCCTTGCGCAGAATGGCGACGGCGGCGGCGATTTCGTTGGGAGTGAGAGGTTCGAGGGGGTGGGCAACAGCGATCGCGGTGGGACGTTCTTGGGCAATGGTCATGG
>DAIPYU010000022.1:0-39381 GCA_036782635.1 Nodosilinea sp. CTOTU7353 | reverse complement strand
ATCGAAAGGCGATCGCAGCTTTTGGGGCAACATTTTGGGGACTTTGGCTGGGGTGGGTGGTGGGCAATGCCCACCCTAGGCGGCGGCGATGGGGATGGGGGCAGGTGTTTCGGCATCCTCCAGATCCGCTAGCAGCGACTCGGCGAGCTGGCGCTTGGCGGCGGGGTCGAGCTTCTTCAGCTCGTTGTGCAGCACCCGCTCGTTCACCGACTGGTTCCAGTAGTCGAGCGAGTCAAACCCCAGCAGGGCCGACTTGCCGACGAACTGGCGCAGCACCTCGTTGGTTGGCCCCATCACCCAGCCCGCCTTGCCGTCGCGCAGGTAGCGCTCGATTTCCATGTCTTTCTTAAAGCCCGAGCCGCCGCAGGCGTGGAGCATTTTGTCGCACACATGGGCCACATTCTTGGCGGCCTCAAACTTGATCTGCCAGTACCAGTGCAGGTGGGCGGCGCGGGGCAGAGCCGTCACATCGGCGTGGATCGCCCAGTCGCAGCCGTTGGTGAGCTGATCCATCAGCTGGCCCATGGAAAAGGTGAACATGCGACAGGCGCTGGTGTCCATGATCGCTTCGCCAAAATAGTCTTGAATGGTGGGGTAGTCGGCCACTCGCATGCCCACATCCACGTGCTTTTTGCGGGTGACGTGAGCCTTGGCAATGTCGATCGCCCCCAGCGCTATCCCGTTCCAGCAGGCCGACGAGCAGAGCAAGAAGAACGGGTCTACGATCTCGTCGTTGGAGGCGGTGCCGTCGCCCTCGGGGCCAACCATGCGATCGCGTGGTACCGTCACCCCATCCACCAGCAGGGTGCCCGACTGGTTGCCGCGCAGGCCCAGGGCATCCCACCTGTGGGGCTCAGCCTGCACCTCGTCGGCATAGATCAAAAAGCAGGAGAGGTCAGAAAAGTCTCCCGAAAAATGGGGACTGGTGGTCTGCACAATGTACCAGTCGGCAAACCCCGCCGAGGTGGTCCACGACGCTTTTTTGTTTACCTGCCAGCCGTCGGGGGTGGCCGTCGCCTTAGAGGAGACGGGATACCAGAAGTGCGACCCAGTCTCTGGGTCGGAGTAGGACAGCGTGCCGATCAGCACCTCGCGATCAAGCCGCTTCAGCAGGCTTTGCAGCTCTGGACTCTCGTGGGCGCGAAACAGGGCCGCCGCCACCGCCCCCAGGTGCATGGTGTAGCACATCGCCGTGCTGGGGCAGCCGTAGCGGGCGATGGTTTCCACCACCATGGCGGCGCAGATGTGGCTTTCGCCCAGGCCGCCCCATGCTTTGGGCACAAACAGGCTGAGCAACCCCAGGGAAGCCAGGGCCTCGAAGTTTTTGCGGGGGTAGATCAAGTTGCGGTCTGAGGCGATCGCATTGGGCCTGAGCACCGCCGCGCACAGCTCGATCAGCTTTGCCTGAAGCGCTTGCTGCTGGGGCGTCAGCAGCCACTGGGGGTCAAAGTCTTCGGTGAGGCCGGTAAAGGGCAGGCCATTCCAGGTTTTGGTGGACATGGTTAGAAATGGGGAAGTAGGGGTCGAGCTAAAACTGACTCAAATCAGGCGACAAAGCTGGGAAGACAAACCCCGAGACAACGCAGGTTGGGATGCCCAACGCACTTGTCATAATAAGTTCTGCCCTAAAAAATTATGTGTACCTCGTTACCCGCAGCCGAATCTCTCGCCAGCTCAGCCCTTGAGCAAATGCGCGGCCAGCCCAACCAGCCCTCTACATCTATCTTCTGACCCAGCCCAACTGGCACCTATGGAAGAGGCTAAGCGGCTTAATTTTTTTTAACAATGGTCAGAGACAAGCATATTGTCAGATCAAGAAAGGATTTCCCATGGTAGATGGAACAATCGATAGAAACCCGTCGGCCCAGACCGATGACGCTAGATCGGCGATCGCCGACCGCGACCGGTCTTTCCTAGAGAAAGTTATGGCTGATGGCGGCTTTACAGACCCCTACGAAGCCCGCGACTTCACCGAAGTAGTGTTTCGCGTCATGCGCGACCTGATGACCACCGACGCTGCCGACCGCGTGGCCGACGAGCTGCACGAAGAGGTGATTCCCGCCAAGGACAAGTCGCTGCGCATGGAAGTCACCGACCTGTGGAAGGACACCAACCCGCTAGTGGGGTTTCTGAGCCGGGTGCGTCCACCCTGGCAGGGGCCGGGCATCTTCAAGATCGACTCTGATCGGTTTTTATTTCGCGTGGCCAACGAAGGTGGCCTAGAGCGCACCAATGAAGACCGAGATATTGCCTGCAAGCGAGCAGTCAAAGCAGTGTTTTCAGCCACTAAGAGCGAGCTTTCTGAAGAACGCATTCAGGAGATCGCCAGCTGGTTGCCCCCCGCCGGAGTTCTAGAACTTTGGAATAAAGCCTAGAGAACAATTTGGGTTAATTGAAGGAAAAAGTTGGCGGACAGAAGATTCGCCGACTTGTTTTTTATTGGTTGAAGACTTTTTTCGCTGAACATAGGCGCGATACAGGCACCATTCTTACAGCTCATCTTCGGTGCGATTCAGGATCTCTCGAATCTCAGCTGCGGTAATACTTGAATTGGGCAGTCATTTGGCATCTAACCCATCCCAAAGCTGGGCAACAGGGTGTGTCTTGCCTGTCAAAGCCTGCCGCCAGCCTTCACGAATACCCTCAACTACTAGTTCTATGGGGTCGTCGTCTGGGTCATCTGTCAGAGTGCCATCGCTATCGCCTTCTTCCGGAATGAGGACAATGACCCGGACGCGACGGTTGGGCGTCGAGGCTAGAGGAAAATCGAGGGCTAGCTGGCCCTGATTGTTAATTGTGGCAATGGTTTCAATAGCTTTCATGGGGAAGGATAAAGGCCATTAGCAATCAGGATCATACCTGTGAGTCAGCCTGTCAGATAGACGCACAATACCTATGCCCTCATCATAGACCAACAACTATTTGGTCCCAACGGAAGCTTCGACAGCAACCGATCATCCTGAGCCGTGTGGTGACGTTCTCACAGCCCCGCGATCAGAGCATCTACCAGCTCTAAAAACCCGGCGACCTCGGCGGACTGGGTGATGTAGGTGGGGCGGTGGCTGAGGCGCTGCCAGTAGTCTTTGACGTTGGCGACCCCCACCGCGTGGGGAAAAATTGCCGGATCAAACATGCTCTCGTCGTTGGGGCTGTCACCTAGCGTGACTACCTCGGCGGTGGAGATATCGGCAAAGTGGCCCTGCACCATGCGCTGCAAGCCCGCCGCCTTAGACTGGCCGGGTTTGTAGAGGTGGCACTGCACGGTGCTGTAGGTAAAGCCCCAGCCCAGGGTTTGGCAGAGCTGAGCCATTTCGTCGAGGTCAGCCTGGGTGAGCCCGGTCAGGTCAAAGGTCCAGTCGGTGAGGCGAAAGCGGTTGTCGTCAGACTCTTGCAGCTGAGGCCAGCGCCACTGCAAGTGGGCAAAGGCCTCTTGCAGCTGCTGACGGTGGGCCACCAGGTCAGGAATGTCAATTAGCGGCTCTGAGGGGCCAGCCTTGGGGAAATAAATGCCGCCGTTTTCGGCCATGGCCCCGGCCACGGGCAGGTAGTGGGCCAGCCCGTTGACCCAGCCCGCTGACCGCCCGGTGACGATCACCACCGGCAGCCCCGCCGTCTGAAGCCGCTCTAGCCCTTGCAGCAGGGCAGCGGTAAACTTGCCCTGGCGGGTGAGGGTGCCATCCATATCGGTGGCCAGCAGCTTCACCGCTGGAAAATCTAAAAACCCAGGGGTGGGGATTGATTGAACTTCGCCCATCGGGTCTACACTTTGTGGTTACTGTGAGATATTTCAGGATTTTGCGGCCTGGGCGGTCATGATCGCCAGCAAGGGTCGCCAGCAACTACCACCAGAACGCTATGAGCACGTTAGCACCCGATCAGCGCAACTACTACTACTTAATTGAAGGGAGCCGAGCGGGGGTGCACAAGCCGATTTTGGCGGCCCTCTACGCCGTGCACAACGAACCCCAGCTCACCGATGGCGAAACCGGCCTGGGCCTTGCCCCGGCCAACCAGCTGGCCATGGCCGAGATCGATACCTTTGCGGCCCAGGTGCAGTACGCCGCCAACACCGTGCGCAGCCTCACCAATGGGCTGATTGAGCAGGGCTGGGCCGGGGCCGATATTTGGGATGCCAGCGTCGGGCGCTACAGCGATCGCTTTCTCCAAGCGGTGGCCAAAGGCTTTAGCCCCGCGGCGGGCGATCGCGATGTCGCCCAGCTCGAACCCAGCGACCCCGCCGCCCTGCTGCAAGCCTACCTAGAAGACATCAGCGCCGACTACAGCGGCGCGCAGCTGCCCCAGAGCCTGGCCCAGCTCGACCCGGCCCTGCTGGCCTTTGCCGAGCGGGTGCCGCCCAACTACGGTCGCCTCGATTTTCAGCGCCAGGCCCTGGTGGAGGCGGTGCGCCTGTGGCGACAGCTGAATACGGCGGCGGCGGTCTACGAGGTTTTGAGCGTGCCCGTAGTCGACCAGGTACCCGACGAAGCCGCCCTCGACAATGCCCTGGTAGCGTTTGTGCAGTCTGCCGGGCGCTACTACGCGGGCTACCCCAACCAGCGCGAGGCGCTGATTCGCCTGGTGCAGCTCTGGCGCGAAATGGACTCGCGCGAAGAGGCGATCGCCTGGCTGCTCACCAACGACCCCTTCGCCACCGAAACCAACCTCGACATTGTCGACCCGGCGCTGATTGCCTTTGTGCAAAAAATTCCCGATGCCTACGGCGGCCAGGGCGACCGGCGCTTTGCCCTGACCGAGGGCTACCGCCGTTGGCATGGCCTCGACTCGCGCACCACTGCCATTCAGCAGCTGGGGGTCAACCCCGACGACCTGGTACAAAATGCCGAAAACCAGGCCGCCCTGATGGCCTCGGCCCGCACCCTCGACCGCGCCCTGCTCGACTTTGCCGCCGCGATTCCCACCGACTACACCCCCACCGAGCCCCAGCGCGAGGCGCTGATTCGCCTGGTGCAGATCTGGCGACGTCTAGAGGGGCGCATTCCCACCCTTCAGGCGCTGTTCGAAGATGTGCGGCGGCTTGAACGCGCCGCCCCCTCGTCGCCCGAGGCCATGCCCGCCCCGGTGCCCGCCCCCCAGCCGCCCCGCCCCGAGCGGTGGACGCCCAACAATATTCAGCTCGACGCCAGCATTGTGCCCAACGGCAACTTTACCTGGTCAGAGGCGACCCGAGGCGGTGCCCGCATGCCCCCCAACCAGGCCACGGTCGATGCGATCATCAGGATTGCGACCCTGGCGCAGCAGGCGCGCGATCGCATCGGTCGCCCTTTTTTGATCACCAGTTGGTATCGCCCAGCTGAAATCAACCGTCGGGTAGGCGGGGCCTCCCAAAGTCGCCACATTGTCGGCGACGCGATCGACTTCTACTGCGTCGGCCTGTCGGGCAACCAGGTCTACTGGGCCCTCGACCCCTGGTGGCCGGGGGGGCTGGGCCGCTATGGCCAGTTTCCGGCGCTGGTGCATTTGGATGCGCGGGGGGTGAAGGCGAGGTGGAGGCATTAGGGAGTGGGTGGGTAGGTGGGTAGGTGGGTAGGCAGGTAGATGAGTGGATGGGTGGATGGGTGGATGGGTGGATGGGTGGATGCGTAGGGGCAGACCCATGGGTCTGCCCTGGGGTATGTGAAGGGGGAGATGGGGAGGGTGACGGAGGTGGGGGGTTTTACCTGATGTGGCTATGACTGAGGGTGATCGCTGGGTCACGGGGGCAAAGCTGTGGGATTGGCGAGAGCAAGCCTTACAGGCGGCCCAGGCAGCTGGGGTGGAGGCGGAGGAATTGGATTGGCTGCTGATGGCGGTGGCCGATGTGGAACGGCTGGAGCTGCGGTTGGGGGGCGTTGAGCGGCGATCGCACATCCCCATCCGCTACCCCTTGGCTGAGCTAGAGCGGCGCTGGCAGCAGCGGCTCACTGATCGCACTCCTGTTCAGTACCTGGTGGGCGAGACTCCTTGGCGTGACCTGCTGCTGACGGTTTCTCCGGCGGTGCTGATACCGCGCCCCGAGACCGAGTTGATTATTGACCTGGCGGCGGCAAGTGCGGTGGGAAAACCCCTCGCCCAGGGTATTTGGGTCGATATGGGCACGGGCAGCGGGGCGATCGCCCTGGCTCTGGCCCAAACCTTCCCCGAGGCCCGCATTCTCGCCGCTGACCAGAGCGGGGCAGCTCTGGCGGTAGCGCAGGAGAACGCTGCCCGCACCGGACTGCAAGACCGCGTCACCTTCTACCAGGGCAGCTGGTTTGAGCCGCTTGGGGCCTACCGGGGCCAGCTTAGCGCCCTGGTGTCAAACCCGCCCTACATTCCCTCAGCACTGCTGCCCACGCTCCAGCCCGAGGTGGTGGGCCACGAACCCGCCGCCGCCCTCGACGGCGGCGACGATGGCCTTACCGCCCTGCGCATTCTCGCCGCTCAGGCACCGGCCTATCTGGTGCCCGGCGGCCTGTGGCTGGTAGAGATGATGGCGGGTCAGGGAGAAGCCGTGCAGGCGCTGCTAGAGGCCGAGGGCAGCTACAGCGATATCGAGATCTATTTGGATCTGGCGGGGCGCGATCGCTTCGTGCGCGCAATTTACACCCCAGACCGCCCCGCTAAAAATGACCCCTGAGGGAGGAAATGACGGTTTAAGGTTCACGGTTCACGGCCAGCCCTACACCTTGCACCTTGAACCCTACACCTTGCACCTTGCACCTTGCACCTCAAACCGTAAACCCTAATCCCCCGATCCCCGATCCACCCGGTCTCGCTGGCGCTGCCAAAAACGCTGCCACCAGTCGGGCGGCTCAACCTTGGGGCCGTCGTGCTCGGTGGGGCGGTCGCTGGGGCCATCCACCACCAGGCTGCCCACGTAGTCGGCATCGGCGTAGACCCGGTCGATCTGCTGGCGAATCTCGGCCATGTCGGCCTCCGACACCACGCCATTGCTGGTGGCCTTATAAAACTGCACCGTCACCCGAATTGGGTAGTCGGGGTCGCGCTCAATCGCCAGATTGTCGATTTCGGTGAATGGCCCCTCGACATCGCCGTGGCCGATCACCGCCGCTTCCACATCGCTGGGGGCGCGGCTGCTCTCCGCACTGGGAGCCGCTAGGCTCATAATTTGGTTGTCAAAGGACGGTTGCGCCATTGGTGCCCGCTGTTTGAGCGGCACCTGAATCAGCAGCACCATATTCAGGCCGTCGGTGTCTGCTGCTTCGGTCATCACCTCCCCAGGGCGGGTAGGATTCTCCCCTGGGTCGGGTTCAAACTCGCTCAGACGCTGGCCGGTGAAACTGGCCCGTTCGCCGTTTTTGTTAAAGAACAGCCGCTGGCCCCAGGTGGGCCCAGCCTCAAAGCCGTCGCGCTGGTTGTCGATCACGGTGACGCTGGTGCCCTCGCGGGTGGCCAAAATCGTCAGCACCGCCGGGTCGCCGGGTCGCGACTGGTAGTTAAACAGCACTGGGTTAAAGGTGGCCAGCCCTGCCTGGGGAATGGGCAAAAAGCAGGCCTGGGCGCTGACCAGCACATGGCTGTCGCGGTCGGGGGCTAGGAGCGAGCGCCCCCGCCCCGGCCACGACCCCGGCTCGTGCAGATAGCTGCGCAGATCTCCCAGCAGCTCGCCTAGGGCCACTCGCCGCAGGTCTTCGCCCGTTTCATTGCCCACCAGCACGTAGAAATTGTCGAGGGGAATGTCGGCGCTCAGATCGGCAAAGTTGGGGTGGCGAATGACCGGCATCAGGTGCAGCTGGTGCCGACCGGTGTCGGGGTCTTGCTGCTGCACCTGAATGGTCATATCGCTGATGTTGGGGCCGACCGCCGAGCCGTAAAACCGCCCGGTGTCTTCCCAGGTGACGTTGAGAATGTTGAGTTCTAGGGCCTCGGCCAGGCGGCGGGCCACGGGGTCTTGCACCATTGCCTGGGTGCGCTCGATCACCTGGCGATCGCGCTCAAACTGCTGTCGCTGCTGGTGGGTCTGCACAATCGGTGGCACGGGTGATAGTTCAGGCACCACGATATCCGCTGCTTGCAGGCTGGGCGTAGCCAGGGCGGCGGCCATCGACATCACCCCCAGGGGCAACCAGATTCTCAGTGGGCGGCCCATTATTGAGCGCTTCTTCCCGTTACGTCCCATCCTCATTCTCCCAACGCTATGCCCTTAACCTACGCGAGGGAGCGGGCCGGGTCGGGATGGTTACATAAACTGAAACTGCCCCAGGCTAGCCGCCGGGTCGAGGGGAAATTGCGCCCCGAGCCAGATTTACAACTGGCTAATTCACCCTGTTGTGCCCCCATGACCTTTGCTAAGCTCACCTCCAGAATCTTTTATGGTGCTAGAAATGAGCGGTCAGAACCGTTGGAAAATTGCGGTTGCTTTGGTGTCGATAGGGGGGCTGATCGCCTGCACCACGCCTGGGGAAGCACCTGCACCCGAGACCCCTGAGGAGGCCATCTCCGCCGACCCCGCCACTCTGCTACCGGCCCTTTCGCCCCAGGGCTTGCAGCAGCGAGAGACAGAGCTGACCCAGCGCATTCAGTCGGAGTATGACCTGGCGGGGTTGGGCAAAAATATCGACCCCGGCGAGCCATTTTCCCCAGAGCTAGAGCAGTTTCGCCTGGCCATCGCCGAGACCAACCCGGCGGTGGCCCCCTTTCTCGGCACCTGGATACGCGACTGGGACCTGATGCCCTACGACTTTACTACGGTGCTACCCTCGACGGTGCTGGGGCAGGTGTGCCTGGTGCGCTATCGTCAAATGGAAACTGAGACCGTGCCCTTTGAGACCTTCACTACACCGCCAGAGTTTTCTGTGGGCCTGGTGGTGGATGGGCAGTTGCTGAGCCGCGATATGCAGACCGCCGCATCGCTGCTCCGCCGCGTGCCGGCCAACGAATATGTGCCCTACGAGGTAGAGTTTTTGGCCACTGTAGAAGCCGATGGCCAACTGCGACTGCTGGCCTCTCAACGGCCCCCGGCCCTCGATCCCGAGTGGGATTCTAGCTTGATCAGTCAGCTCCAAACCTACGGCTGTGCGACGGCAGCGGCTCTCTAGGTGGCGATCGCTGAGCTAAAGCGTCAGGCCAGAATTGTTGGGCTAAATCGTCAGGCGATCGCCATCGCCACCCCCAGCGGGTCTTCGCAGTAGTCGGCCAGGTGAGGGCTGCGGTAGCCGTCTTCGCACCAGAGAATGGGGAAGAAACTCTCATCCATTTCGGTGTCGCCGACGCGCTTGTAGCGGCCGTAGATGTAGCCCTGGGGGTTGGTGGGGTGAAACTGGGCGGCAGCCGGAATCGTGTGCAGGCCAATGCTGCGGAACATGCCCTCGGTGCGGGTGGTGGGGCCGAGGCCGTGCCAAGTACGCCCGTGGTGAAAGGCGCAGCCTCCAGCAGGCACATCCACCACCACCAACTCAGGTTCAGGGACTCCGGCATTCTCAGCGGCTTGCAGCATGGCCCAGCGGTAGTCTTTGGTGGGCGCGTGAAACTCGCCCGCCACGCTGGAGATCGGCCACTTGTGAGAACCCTTGGCGTAGACCAGGGTGCCATCGGCGGCGGTAGCCTGGTCGAGCGCCACCCAGCAGGTCATCATCTCGGCGGGCAGCAGGTAGTCGATGTAGACGCCGTCTTGGTGCATGGCGATCGCCTGGGCACCGGGGGGCTTCATCCACAGGCTGTCTTGGCCGATGCGGGCACCCTCCCACCCAGCTAAGGTGGCGCTGAGGCGGCCAATCTCTGAGGAGAGCACCAGGCTGGCGACGGTGCGATCGCACTTCCAGCCGTTGCAGATTTCGCGGGTGATGTCGGGCAGGCTCATGCGGGGCCGCCAGTGCCACTCGTCGGGGTAGATGCCGGTCTCAAACTCGCCGTGGAACATGGGGTCGAGGCGATCAGCCAGGCGCTGGGTGTAGTCGGCAGGCAAGAAGTTTTCCAGAATCAGAAACCCATCGTTCTGGAACTGCTGAATTTGCGCTGGGGAGAGCTGAACGGGTTTATAGGCCATAGCAAACAGAGTCTTTGGGGACGGGAAACACGGGGGTTTTGGGGGAGTCTGATCTACAGGAGTTAATCAATGGTGGGCAATGCCCACCCGACAGGTGGTGGCGTGGGCTGAATTTGACTCAACTTAGTTGACAAATCTGGGTCTGCCCTATGTACTTGTCATAATAAGTTCTCCCCCCAAAGATTATGTGTCCCCCACTACCTGAAACTGCACCCGAAACTGAATCTGCCACCGGCCTCACTGTAGAGGCCGGGGTCTTGCACATTGCCGCCAGCGACTTCGACGCCCGCCCCATGAGCTTTTTGGATGCCGAGGGGCAGCGCACCGGCTACGAACCTGAACTGGCCCGCGCGATCTGCAAGTCCTTGGGATTGACGCCCGTGTGGCACAACCTGCCCATGGCCGAGTTTTACGCCTGCTTTGCCACCGGCAGGTACGACGCCGTGTGGTTTAACCAGGCGATTACCCCCGAACGCTTGCAGGTGGTCGATTTTACCCAGCCCTACGGCCTGTTTGACGAATCGGTCTTGGTGAAAAAAGGCAGCGGCATCGCTTCGGTGGCTGACCTGGCGGGCAAGCGGGTGGGGGGCCTAGCCGACAGCACCAACATTGCCCTGGTGGACGGGTTTGCTGGGGCGACGGCGGTGCCCTACCCCGGCAGCGACCAGGTGCTGCCCGAAATGTTGGCGGCCCTGCGGGCGGGTGACATTGACGCGCTGATCGACGACGAACTGGTGCTGGTGGTCGCCGCCGAAGAGGATGACTCGTTGGAAATTGCCTTTAACCTGCCGACGCAGGTGCCCTTTGCGATCGCCACCCCCAAGGCCAACCCCACCCTCAATGCGACGCTCAATGCGGCGATCGCCGCCACCCTGGCCGACGGCACCATGGCCCAACTCTGGGCCGAATGGATTCCCTGGAAGCCGTTTCCCTTTGAGCAGGACTAGAGCGTCGGTACAGTATGGCTAAAAACCCGGTTTCTGGGGCAGAAGGCTGGTCATGTCGTTAGAGCAGCGACAAAGAAACCGGGTTTCTGTACCAGCGTTCTAGTGAGCAGGACAGTTTTTGGCGGTAGAAATTCTCTGCCAAGCAGCGGTTGTGCCCCGAGAACGAGCACCCCAAACCCCCCGCTTTCCCGTGGTAGGGTGACGATACCCTCCTCTGGCGAAAGCTATGGTTAATCGTCTGGCAGATTCGCCTAGTCTGTATCTGCGCAAACATGCCGAAAACCCCATTGACTGGTGGCCCTGGTGCGACGAAGCCCTGGAGCAGGCCCGGCAGAATGACACACCGATTTTTCTGTCGATTGGCTACTCCAGCTGCCACTGGTGCACGGTGATGGAGGGGGAGGCCTTTTCGGATGAGGCGATCGCCGCCTACCTCAACGCCAACTTTCTGCCCATCAAGGTCGACCGCGAAGAGCGGCCCGACATCGACAGCATCTACATGCAGGCGCTGCAAATGCTCACCGGCCAGGGGGGCTGGCCGCTCAACGTGGTGCTGCACCCGGTCACGCGGGTGCCCTTCTACGGCGGCACCTACTTTCCCCTAGAGCCAAAGTATGGGCGGCCAGGGTTTTTGCAGGTGCTCACCGCCCTGCGCCAGTTCTACGACAGCGAGAAAGCCCGCCTGGCCGAAATCACCGAGGCGGTGATGGACAATCTGCACCAGGGGGCCGCCCTGCAAGAATCCGCCGCGATGCCGTCAGCGGAGGTGCTCTACGCCGGGCTGACGGCGATCGCCCAGCTGCTCATGCCCAAGGGCCAGGGCACCTGTTTCCCGATGATTCCCTACGCGGCAGCGGTGCTGGGGGGGCAAACCCTTGACCTGGAGCTAGATGTGGCCCACCTGTGCGGTCAGCGAGGGCGAGACCTGGCCCTGGGCGGCATCTACGACCACGTGGGCGGCGGCTTTCACCGCTACACCGTAGACCCCACCTGGACGGTGCCCCACTTTGAGAAAATGCTCTACGACAACGGGCTGATTGTGGAGTATCTGGCCGACCTGTGGGCCAGCGGCCAGCGGGAACCGGCCTTTGAGCGGGTGATCGCCCTCACCCACACCTGGCTTTTGCGAGAAATGACCGCCCCCGGTGGCGACTCTAGTGGTGAATCTGGCGGCAATTCGGGTCATGATTCTGCCCATTATGCTGGCGGCTACTTCTACGCCGCCCAGGATGCCGACAGCTTTGTCACCGCCGCCGATGCCGAGCCAGAGGAAGGCGCGTTCTACGCCTGGCCCTACCAGGTGCTGGAGTCAGCGCTGACCGCTGACCAGCTGCGATCGCTGGGCGAGGCCTTCACCGTCACCCCGGCGGGCAATTTTGAAGGCCAGATTGTCTTGCAGCGATCGCACCTCGGCCCCCTGCCCGCCGAGGTAGAAACGGCGCTAGACAAGCTGTTTACCCTGCGCTACGGCACCCCAGCGGCGGCCCTCCCCACCTTCCCGCCCGCCACCACCAACCAGGGGGCCAAAACCCATTCCTGGCCGGGGCGCATTCCCCCCGTGACCGACACCAAGCTGATCGTGGCCTGGAACGCGCTGATGATTTCTGGCCTGGCCAAGGCGGCGATCGCCCTGCAAAACCCCGACTACCTGGCCACCGCCGTTACCGCCGCCGAGCACATTCGCCAGCACCAGTGGGTCGGCAGTCGCCTGCACCGCCTGGGCTACGACGGCACCCCCCAGGTGCCGGCCCAGGCAGAAGACTACGCCCTGCTAATCAAGGCCTTCATTGACCTGCACCAGGCCAGTCTGATCGTCTCCCCCACCGCCACCGACTGGCTGACGCTGGCCATTTCCACCCAGCAAGAATTTGACCATCGGCTCTGGAGCGCCGATCAGGACGGCTACGTCAGCGCGGCGGGCGGTGACGATCTACTGGTGCAGGAGCGACCCTACCAAGACAACGCCACTCCGGCGGCGAATGGGGTAGCGGTGGTCAACCTAGTCCGCCTCGCCCTGCTCACCGACAATTTGGACTACCTGGACCGCGCTGATCGCACCCTGCAAGCCTTTGGCACCGTGATCGAGCAGCTGCCCCGCGCCTGCCCCAGCCTGCTGGCGGGCCTCAACTGGTTTCGCCACGGCACCGTAGTCAAAGCCACCGCAGACATTATTCCTCAGCTAGCGACAGACCACTGGCCCACCACCGTCTTTACCCTGGCCGCCGAGCTGCCCGCCGGAGTCGTAGGCATGGTGTGTCGCGGCACCAAGTGCCTGGCTGTAGCCGATTCGCTGACAAACCTCCGACACCAGCTCCAAACCTAAGCCGCGTAGAATCAACAGCGGCAAGTTAAAGGCGGCCCACTCCAGCAGCGCAAAAGCAATAGGCGATCGCACCATCTACCTGTGCCGCCCAATAACCCCCACCCTTCACCCCTTCACCCTTCACCTCTCTACCCCTCACCCACCCCCTCACCCACCCCATCACCCACCCACTCCCCTCCTCCCCCACTCCCCCTCCATGCCCCACAACCCCGCCCTCTACCAAGCGCTGTGCGATCGCATCCACCAGTCGCCCCACCAGCGCATCCCCTTCGCCGAGTTTATGGAGCTGGCCCTCTACCACCCCCAGGGCGGCTACTACACCACCAAAGAGGCCATCCTGGGCTTTGAGGGCGATTTTGTCACCTCTGCCCACCTGGGCCACGACTTTGGCGAGCTGCTGGCCACCCAATTCGCCGAAATGTGGCAGCACCTGGGCCGCCCCGATCCCTTCGCCCTGGTCGAAATGGGGGCGGGTCAGGGCCTAATTGCCGCCGACGTGCTGGGGGCGCTGCAAAACCACTCTCCCGACTGCTTCGCGGCGCTAAACTACCAAATTGTTGAAAAATCTGACCGATTGCGAGCCACCCAGCAAGACCGCCTCACCCCCTGGGGGGGACGAGTCACCTGGGTGACCTTAGAGGCTCTCCCCGAAGATCGCATCACCGGCTGTTTCTTCTCCAACGAGCTGGTCGATGCCCTGCCCGTCCACCAGGTCGTGATCACAGAAGCGGGGCTGCAAGAGGTCTACGTTACCCTGGCCGACAGTCCAGACTTTCCCTTTCAGGAAGTGGTCGATGCTCCATCTACCCCGCGCTTGGCCGACTACTTTGACTTTGTGGGTATTGACCTGGCCGACCCCCAGTACGCCTCTGGCTACCGCACCGAAGTGCACCTGGCCGCCCTCGACTGGATCAAAACCGTCGCCGCCAAGCTGCACCGGGGCTACCTGCTCACCGTTGACTACGGCTACCCCGCCAGCCGCTACTACAGCCGCGCCCGCGCCCAGGGCACCATTCAGTGCTACTACCACCACGCCCACCACGACAACCCCTACAGCCACCTGGGCCACCAAGACATCACCGCCCACGTCAACTTCACCGGGCTAGAGCGCCAGGGTGATCGCTGCGGCTTAGAGATCCTGGGGGCCACCCAGCAGGGCCTGTTTTTGATGGCGCTGGGGCTGGGCGATCGCCTGGCCGCCCTGGGCCAAATTCAGGCCAGCGACACCGCCACGGTCAACCTCGCCATCCAGCGGCGCGAAAAGCTGCACCAGCTGATCAACCCCATGGGCCTAGGAAATTTTGTGGTGTTGGTGCAGGGCAAGGGGCTATCCCCAGCCGCTAAGGTGCTGCAAGGTCTGACCGTGCCGCCGCTGATGTAATTCCCGTTTGGGTGTTGCCGGCACATCTGGGCGCAGGCGCTGCAACCCTAAGGTTTGGTCCTTTGGGAACCGGGGTGATGGGAGAGGAAACTTGTTCTAACTTCAGTTCGCGATAACGCCGTCCCCTCCTTTGGAGGGGTGCCCGGAGGGCGGGGTGGGTCAAACCTACGGCAAAAGACAA
This sequence comes from Nodosilinea sp. CTOTU7353, assembly GCA_036782635.1. Lineage (GTDB taxonomy): Bacteria > Cyanobacteriota > Cyanobacteriia > Phormidesmidales > Phormidesmidaceae > Nodosilinea. The sequence continues at coordinate 24,564 of DAIPYU010000022.1, read as the reverse complement.
GTCTCCTGATGCGGTCCGTTGCCCCTTTGGCATAGACTGACCCACCCCTACCCCTCCCAGGAGGGGACAGTGAACCTGCTTCGCTAAGAACTTTTTTTATCCCGAACTCGGGTTGTTCTAGGGCAAATTCTGGAAAATATTTCCCCCAATGGTGGGCAGTGCCCACCCTAAAGCGGCTATGGTCGCTGGATTAAAGCTGGTATTTTCTTTCCTAAAAATCTCCTAGGGGCTGAGGTCTAGGCTGCCGAGCAGCTCCATCAGCCGAGCCGGATCGCTCAGATAGAGATAGCCGATTAGAGCCTCAAACCCGGTGGACTGCTGGTAGATCTGGCTATCGACGCGCCGGGGGCCACGGGAAGAAGCGTTACGGCCTCGGCGCAGCAGATCTTGCTCGGCCTCGCTCAGCAGGGGTAAAAGCCGCTGTACCTGATGAGCCTGCTGTTCAGCGCGCACCTGGTTGACCACCTGCTGATGAAACACCTGAATGCGCTTGGGCGGCAGCAAAAACATGCCCCGCACAAACAGCTCGTACACGGCATCGCCAATGTAGGCCAAGGCCACAGGCGATAGAGAATTGATCTGCTCTGGGGTCAGGGCCATAGCAGAGCCTTGGGCGCTGAACTGGAGCAGCCACTGAAGACTGGGAGGAGGAGATTCAGTAGATAGTTCAGCCACACAGACCTCTAGCTAGGCCAGCTGAGCGCCGGGGCTACTGGCTGGGCGGGTTTTCGAGGTTGGCGATCGCATCGTCCACCGAGGGCTGTAGCGACAGAAACTTTTCCAGTCGCACCAGCTTCACGGTTTGGGTGACTCGGGGGTTGGTCACCACCTGCACAGTGCCGCCGTCGGTGGTAGCTTTCTTCACTAGCTGCACCAGAGCGCCCAGACCAGAGCTATCGACAAAATCGATAGTCGCCAGATCAAGAATGATATTGTTTGGCCCGGCCTCAACGTACTTAGTCATCACCTTGCGAAAGGCAGGTTCAGAAAACGCGTCGAGCAGACCCGTGAGGCGAAACAGTTGATAGGTGCCCCTGACGTCGCGAGTGCCTCGTAAGCTTACGGTCAGGGTTAGAGATTCAGCGATGGGAAACCTCCTCGGTGCTCCAATTTCGTCGTTAAATATAGGTCAGGATACCGCTACCTGCAAGGGGTGAAACCGTACCATAATTGGGATGGCCACCGGCTTCAAAACCATGCCCGACCGCAAAGGGTCTAGAACTGGTGCCCTACCGTAGACAGATAGCATATAGCGGTTTGACCAAATTGTGCCAACCTGATCGAGAGTCTTCCGCCCAATTGTTCTGCCCAGACATTCTGCCTAGTGTGGCGTCAAGCCTAAAACTGACGGCTCAGTAGGTTGGGTGGCGCGATAGCAGAACCCAACAAGCCCTACCGCTGTTGGGTTTCGCTTCGCTGCACCCAACCTACAAATTTAGGATTGACAGACCACTAGACGCTCAGCCGCTGCTGGCGGTGGGTTCTTACCGTATCGACAAACTTGGCAAATAGGTAGTCGGCATCGTGGGGGCCAGGGCTAGCCTCGGGGTGATACTGCACCGAGAACAGCGGCAGGGTCTTGTGGGCCAGCCCCGCCACGGTCTGATCGTTGAGATTGAGGTGGGTCACCGTCACCGTATCCGCTGGAATAGAAGCGGCATCCAGGGCAAAGCCATGGTTTTGACTGGTGATTTCGACCTGCTGCTCTAGGCCGCAGGGCTGGTTTAGCCCCCGATGGCCAAACCGCAGCTTAAAGGTGGTGGCCCCCAGCGATAGCCCCAAAATTTGGTGGCCCATGCAGATGCCAAAGGTGGGCAGCGAGTAGTCGAGCAGCGCCTGCACCAGCTCTGGGGCTTTGGTCACCGCCGCCGGGTCGCCGGGGCCGTTGGAGAGAAAAATGCCGTCGGGTTGATAGCTCATGATCTGCTCTGGGGTGGTGCTGGCGGGCACCACAATCACCCGGCAGCCGTAGCTGGCCAGGCGGCGCAGAATGTTGCGCTTGACCCCAAAGTCCACCGCCACCACGGTCAGCGGCACATCCCCCTCCTGGGGCATAACCGTGGGGCCAAACCCCCAGGCGGCATCGGTGCCTTCGGTCCATTCGTAGACCTGGTCGGTGGTCACTTGGTCAACTAGGTTGAGGCCCGCCATCAGGGGCGCATCTTGCAGCTGGCGCAGCAGTTCTTCGGGGTCGAGCACGGTGGTAGAAATCGCCCCGTTCATCGCCCCGGCCGTGCGCAGCTTGCGGGTGAGGGCGCGGGTGTCGATGCCAAAAATACCGGGAATCTTGTGGGTTTTGAGGTAGTTGGGCAGCGACTGGGTCGAGCGCCAGTTGCTGGGAATCTCGCAGATGTTGCGGGCGATCGCCCCCTTGATGTGGGGCCGACTCGACTCTTCGTCGTCGGGGTTGACCCCGGTGTTGCCCAGCTCAGGGTAGGTGAAGGTGACAATCTGGCCGCAGTAGCTGGGGTCGGTCATGACTTCTTGATATCCGGTCATGCCGGTGTTGAAGACCACCTCACCCATGACGGTGCCCGGTGCCCCAAACGACCAGCCCCGAAACACCGAACCGTCGGCTAAAACCAGCACTGCCGGAGGGGCATCAGGAAAAACCATGGCAATCTACTCAGCGCTAAGAATCGCTATTATCCTAAGGCCAAAGGCTAGGGTTTAAGGTATTAGAGCGAGATTTATTTTGCGCCAGAGTTTGCGCCAGATTTTACGCCAGAGTTGGCGGCGTATCTGGATCGGGTAACCCTGGGCGATGGCAAGCTAGATAGTCAGGGCGGGTGATGCCCGCCTTGATGATCAAATCGGGCATCCTGACATCAGGAAATGTTTCCAGAAATGTTTAGGCATAGGCAGAGCAATAACTATGGGTAGACCCTCGACCAGCGGATGGTTAATGCTCAGCGCTATGGCCTGGGGGCTAGTGGGTTGCGGTCTGTCGGTTGGCGAGGGGTCATTGACCGGCCCAGCCCTAGAGCCGTCGGATCAGGCGGCGCTGTCGGCCCAGACGGCTCCCGCCGCCGCCGCTGCCCCCGCCCCCGCCACCGTAGACACCTTTCGCGAAGCGGTAAACCGAGCCACCAGCGCCGTGGCCATTGGCCAGTCGGCCCAGTCAAAAACCGATTGGGAACTGGCGGCGAGCCGCTGGCAGCAGGCGATCGCCCTGATGGAGCAGGTGCCCACCGATAGCCCCAACCGCGCCCAGGCCCAAACCAAGGCCCAGGAATATAAGCAACACTTGGCCTCTGCCCAGCGCCGCGCCACCGCAGATGTTGTCCCCGCTCCCGCCCCTGCCCCGACGGCAACAGCAGCACTGCCCCAGGGCTTAGCCGCCCAAATTCCCATTCAGCGCCGCCAGGGGGGCACCCCGGTGGTGGGCGTCACCCTCAATGGAGGCAGCGGCACCCAGACCTTCCCCATGCTGTTTGACACCGGGGCCACGGGCACGCTGATTACCGCTGAGATGGCCCAGGCGGTGGGGGTGACAGTGGTGGGCGAAACCAGGGCTAGAATTGCCGATGGCAGCGTGGTAACGCTACCCGTGGGCTTGGTCAACGTCGAGCTAGGCGGGCTGCGCCGCGAGCAGGTGAGGGTGGCGATCGGCGGCAGCTACGGTCTGTTGGGCCAAGATATCTACGGCCAGTACGGCATCGCCATTGGTTCGCACATGATTCATTTGCATGAGTAACGGGGGAAGGGGGGAGGCGGTGCACGGTGTAAGGTTTACGGTGCACGGCTCGATCCGCAAACCGTACACCGCAAACCGTATACCCTAGCCCCAACACCCAAAAATCTGTGAGATCATGCAGCAGATGCTAAGTACTTTTGTTGCCCTATGCCTGTGTCTGTGCTGCCGGCCGCCGCTGCTGGCCTGAGCGAAGCTACCTCCGTTGAGCTGGCCGCGAGGGTGCAGCTAGCGGCGGTCAAAACGCCGCTGATGGAAACCCCGCTCCCCACCGCTTACGTGGCCGCTGAGGATGGGACGAGTCAGCCGCCGCTGCTGTTGATTCACGGTTTCGACAGCTCTTTGTTTGAATTTCGTCGCCTGCTGCCGCTGCTGGCCCCGCGTGCCTGGGCAGTAGATTTGCTGGGGTTTGGGTTCAGCGATCGCACCCTCACCCCCGATCTCTCCCCCGGGGCGATCAAGCTGCACCTGCACAGCTTTTGGCAGCAGCACATCAACCGCCCGGTGGTGCTGGTGGGGGCCTCCATGGGCGGGGCCGCCGCCATCGACTTTGCCCTGACCTATCCCGAGGCCGTCGCTGGGCTGGTGCTGCTCGATGCCGCTGGCTTTGCCGCTGGCCCAGCCATGGGCAGCCTGATGGTGCCGCCGCTCGACAGCTGGGCCACGGCCTTTTTGCGCAGCCCTAGGGTGCGGCGCAGCATCAGCCGCCAGGCCTACTTTGACAAGGCATTTGTCACCGCCGATGCCGAGCTGTGCGCCGCCCTGCACCTGCTGTGCCCCGGCTGGAAGGAGTCGCTGATTGCCTTTACCAAGAGCGGCGGCTACAACTTTCTCACCCCTAAAATTCCGCAGATTGCCTGCCCCACCCTGGTGATCTGGGGCGAGCAGGATAAGATCTTGGGCACCAAGGATGCTCGGCGGTTTGAGGGGGCGATCGCCGGTAGCCGGCTCGTTTGGATTCCCCAGTGCGGTCACGTGCCCCATCTCGAAAAACCCCAGGCCACCGCCGCCGCTATACTGCCCTTTGTCAGCCAGCTGGCCCAGCCCTAACCAACCTGTGCCCAGGGAGCAGCAAATTTGCCCCAAATGTTTCAAGATATGAACAAGGCTGGCTCCCGCCCTGGGCACCGCCGATTCCACCCTGTTGATTTTGGAGCCATCCGCAAACGGGTATGACACAACTCTTTCCAGAGACCAGCACAGCGTCGATCCAAGTAAACAGCACCGCCGCCGATGCTGAGCCATCGGCGGCGGGCGCTAACGGCACCGCTGCCCCAGCCCTCAGCCCCTTTGTGGCCCGCCACCTGGGGCCAGCGGCCTCCGAAACCGCAGCCATGCTGGCGGCCCTGGGCTACGCCTCTCTGGATGACCTGATCAGCGCCACGGTGCCCGCGAGCATTCGCCTCAAGCAATCCCTCAACCTGCCTGAGGGGCTAGACGAGGCCGCAGCCATTGCCCAACTCAAGAAGCTGGCCAGCCAAAACCAGGTGTGGCGATCGTACCTGGGACTGGGCTACGCCAACACCTTGACGCCGCCCGTGATTCAGCGCAACGTGCTGGAGAACCCCGGCTGGTATACCCAGTACACCCCCTACCAGCCCGAAATCTCCCAGGGGCGGCTAGAGGCGCTGCTCAACTTCCAAACCCTGGTGAGCGACCTGACCGGCATGGAGATCGCCAACGCCTCGCTGCTCGACGAGGGCACCGCCGCCGCCGAGGCCATGACCCTGGCCTTTAACGTCCGCAAACAGAAAGCCGCTAAGACCTTCTGGGTCTCCGCCGCCTGCCATCCCCAAACCATAGAGGTGGTCAAAACCCGCGCCCTGCCCCTAGGCATTGAGGTGATGGTGGGAGATCACCGCAGTTTTAGCTTCGACACCCCCGTCTTTGGCCTGCTGCTGCAATACCCCGCCACCGACGGGGCGATCTACGACTACGACGATTTCACCGCCCAGGCCCACGAGGCCAAAGCCCTGGTCACCGTCGCCGCCGACCTGCTCAGCCTCACCCTGCTGCGCCCTCCCGGCGAGTTTGGAGCCGACATTGTGGTGGGCAACACCCAGCGTTTTGGTGTGCCCCTGGGCTATGGTGGCCCCCACGCCGCCTTCTTTGCCACCCGCAACGTCTTTGCCCGCAAGCTGCCTGGCCGCCTGGTGGGCGTCTCTAAAGACACCTACGACCAACCCGCCCTGCGCCTCACCCTGCAAACTCGCGAGCAGCACATCCGCCGCGACGCCGCCACCAGCAATATCTGCACCGCCCAGGTGCTGCTGGCGATCATGGCCAGCATGTACGCGGTCTATCACGGGCCTGAGGGGCTGAGGGCGATCGCAGCCCGCATCCACACCCAAACCCAAACCCTCGCCACTGCCCTCACCGCCGCCGGGTTCACCCTCGGCAACGAACCCGCCTTCGACACCCTCCGCGTCACCGTAGGCGACGCCCAAGCCGCCATTCTCGCCCGCGCCGCCGACCACCGCATCAACCTCCGTGTACTAGATGGCGAAACCCTGATCGTCGCCCTCGACGAAACCGTCACCGACCAGGATCTCCAAGACCTAATCACCGTCTTCACCGGAAACCCCAATTCAAAACTCTCCCCACCCACTCACCCACTCACCCACTCACCCACTCACCCACTCACCCGAACCTCCCCCTACCTCACCCACCCCACCTTCCACCGCTACCACAGCGAAACTGAGATGCTGCGGTACATCTATCGCCTGCAAAACAAAGACCTCTCCCTAGCCACGGCAATGATTCCCCTGGGGTCTTGCACCATGAAGCTCAATGCCACCGCTGAGATGGTGCCGGTCACCTGGCCTGAGTTTGGCCAAATTCACCCCTTTGCGCCGCCAGAGCAGTGCCAGGGCTACCGGCAGCTGTTTGCCGACCTAGAGACTTGGCTGTCAGAGATTACCGGCTTTGACGGCGTTTCCCTTCAGCCTAATGCCGGTGCCCAGGGGGAATACGCCGGTCTGCTGGTGATCCGCGAGTACCACCGGCAGCGGGGCGACCACCACCGCACCGTCTGCCTGATTCCTCAGTCGGCCCACGGCACCAACCCAGCCAGCGCCGTGATGGCGGGTATGAAGGTGGTCCCCGTCGCCTGCGATGACGAGGGCAATATCGATGTGGCGGATCTGGCGGCCAAGGCCGAAAAGCACAGCGAAAACCTGGCGGCGCTGATGGTCACCTACCCGTCCACCCACGGGGTGTTTGAGGCGGGCATTGCCGAAATCTGCGCCATCACCCACCGCCACGGCGGCCAGGTCTACATGGATGGGGCCAACATGAACGCCCAGGTGGGCCTCTGTCGCCCCGCCGACTTTGGGGCTGATGTCTGTCACCTAAACCTGCACAAAACCTTCTGCATTCCCCACGGCGGCGGCGGGCCGGGGGTAGGGCCGATTGGCGTCAAGGCGCACCTGGTGCCCTATCTGCCGGGGCACAGCCTGGTGGAGGGCGTCAGCGGCGACCAGGGCATTGGCGCGGTGACCTCAGCCCCCTGGGGCAGCGCTAGCATTCTGCCGATCTCCTGGATGTACATCGCCATGATGGGCGGCGCGGGGCTGACGCGGGCCACTGAAGTGGCGATTCTCAACGCCAACTACATGGCCCAGCGCCTGAGGGGGCACTACGACATTCTCTACACCGGGCAGAACGGGCGGGTGGCCCACGAGTGCATTCTCGATCTGCGGCCCTTTAAGAAAACGGCGGATATCGGCGTAGAAGATGTGGCCAAGCGGCTGATTGACTACGGCTTTCACCCGCCCACCATGTCGTGGCCGGTGGCGGGCACGCTGATGGTCGAACCCACCGAGAGCGAGGCGCTGGCCGAGCTAGACCGCTTCTGCAACGCCATGATCGCCATTCGCGAAGAAATTCGCGCCATCGAAATCGGCAAGGCTGACCCGGATAACAATCTGCTGAAACATGCGCCCCACACCGCCGCCGACCTGGTGTCTGAGTGGGATCGGCCCTACAGCCGTGAGCAGGCGGTGTTTCCGACGCCGTTTACCCGCAGCGCCAAGTTTTGGCCCGCCGTCAACCGCATTGACCAGGCCTACGGCGATCGCAACCTGGTCTGCTCTTGTGTTGGCATGGATGCTTACAGCGAAGCCTAGGACTGGTCGGCAGATATAGGGCAACCCTTGCTGGGGGTGTCAGGTGCTAGGTTTCAGGTTTCAGGAATGTTTGGCTGACTGATGCCATAGAATCCTAGAACGCCGGTACAGAAACCCGGTTTCTGGGGCAGAAGGCTAGTCATGTCGTTAGAGCAGCGACGAAGAAACCGGGTTTTTAGCCATACTCTGCCGATGCTCTAGCGGGCAAAATTCTGACGATCTTGAGCGCACTGCTCCTGGCTACAGGTTGTCCCCAAGGGTGCTGCAAAGGGCAGCTTTGCCTTTAAGCTAAAGCTGTTGATTTCCTGCGACTGTACTGCCCATGGCCAACACGACCCAGCCCCGGGTGATTTTCTTAGACGCCGTTGGCACCCTGTTTGGGGTGGCGGGCAGCGTCGGACAGATCTATGCCGACCTGGCCCAGCACCACGGCATTACCGCCGACCCCGTCGCCCTTAACCAGGCCTTTTTCCGCGCTTTTATGGCGGCCCCAGAGATGGCCTTTCCCGGCAGCGACCCGGCCCAGGTGCCCGAGCAAGAATACCTCTGGTGGCGGGTGATTGCCCAGCAGACCTTCAGCAGCGCCGGGGTGCTGGATCGCTTTGTCGATTTCGACAGCTTTTTTGCCGACCTCTACGCTCACTTTGCCACGGCCAAACCCTGGGTGCTCTACCCTGACGTGCCCCCGGCCCTAGAGCGCTGGCGACGGCGCGGCATTGCCCTGGGGGTAATTTCAAACTTCGACACGCGGCTCTACGCGGTGCTAGACGAGTTGAAACTGGAGAGCTACTTTAGCTCGATCACCATTTCTTCCGAGGCGGGGGCCGCCAAGCCCGACCCGCTCATCTTTGCCACCGCCCTGCAAAAGCACGGCTGCGAAGCCAGCCAGGCCTGGCACCTGGGCGACAGCAAGATCGACGACCTAGAAGGGGCCAAGGCCGCCGGACTGCACAGCATTTTAGTCAAGCGCTAGGGCGTAAGAAACCGGGTTTCTTTGGGGGTTGGCCAAGACATCTGGCTGATGGCCAAAAAGAAACCCGGTTTCTACGCTAGGCCGCACTACCGCTAAACACAAGTTCTGCTGGGCCGGTCATGTAGATGCGGTTGTCGGCGGCGCGCCACTCGATGTGCAGCGGGCCACCGGGCAGTTCTACGGTGGCGGCGCGATCGCACTTTCCATTCAGCACCCCGGCTACTAATGACGCACAGGCCCCGGTACCGCAGGCCAGGGTAATGCCCGCTCCCCGCTCCCATACCCGCATTTTGAGGTAGTCGGGCCGTACCACCTGAATAAACTCGGTATTGATCCGCTGGGGAAAGGCCGGGTGATGCTCGAACTGAGGCCCGAGGGCTTCAAGAGGGATGTCCGCCACAGCCTCCACAAAGGTGATGCAGTGGGGGTTGCCCATGCTCACACAGGTCACCGCCCAGGTCTGATCGGCTACGGTCAGCGGCAGGGCCACTACCTTCTCGCCCGACGCCGCCAGGGTGGTGGGAATCTCCTGGGCCAACAAGTAGGGCGGCCCCATATCCACTGTCACCTGGCCATCAGGCTGAAGGGTGGGGGAAATTGGCCCCGCCAGAGTGTGAATCCGGTAGGTGTGGGGAGCCTGGGGGGTGTTGCCATCCCGGCTTTCCAAAGTCTCTAAAAACTTGGCCATGCAGCGAATGCCGTTGCCGCACATCTCTGGCTCTGAGCCGTCAGAGTTGTAGATCCGCATGGTGTAGTCGGCGGTTCCCTGGCCCGGCAGGGCAAAGATCACCCCGTCAGCGCCGATGCCAAAGTGGCGATCGCACCAGGTCACCGCCTGCTCTGGGCTCAGCACCGGCTCTGGCCGATGGCGATTGTCCACCAAGATAAAATCGTTGCCGAGGCCGTGGTACTTGCTAAATTCCATAGTCTGCGATCGCCTACCGAGTGAACTCTATTATTGACCAAATTTACCCAATCAGAATAGCTAGACGGTAGGAACACCTCCCCCACCCACCCCATCACCTACCTCCCCCACTCACCCCCATTCCAAACACCCCTCGCCTTCATGAATAAATTCCCCCGGCCTGTCGCCTAACTCGGCGGGAAAGGGTACCGTAAGACCAGCATGAGTTCACTGACCTAGCCCCATGTCCCAAGAGTTCGCCACTGGTTTTCCCAGCGTTCGTCAAATCCAAACCCTGATTCGAGATAAAGCCACCGTTGAGGTCAAGCTCATCAGCGGCGATCTGCTCTCCGGTCGGGTCGTTTGGCAAGATCCCCAATGCATTTGCCTAGAAACCGAAGACCAGAGCAAGCATCAGATTTGGAAGCAGGCGATTGGCTTTCTGAAATATTCGTAATTCGTCATTTTTTCCCTAGGCAGTCTTTATATTTTTCCTGTAGTCTGCCCAAGTGATTGGGGCACACTAAATCCGGGCGGATGCCTCTCCTGTTGATATGCCAGTCTCCTGATTCCAGCAAAAGCCTTTAATCCACCAGTTGTATAGAGCGTTTGGCCAAATGACTATTGAAAAAATTGTTGAGCAAGCCCTGCAAGACGGCTACCTGACCCCCGCCATGGAAGCGGAAGTCGGCCGTATCTGCGACACCGCTGCAGAGCTTTCGATTGAAGAATACATGGCCCTCGACCGCCTCATGGGTGCCCTGCTCACGGGTGAAGTCGTCGCTGTGCCTCGCAAGCAGTTCATCAACGTGATGGAAGAACTGGTGCTGACCGAGGCCATTGCACGGGTGGCCGAGATCGAGTCTAACTCCGACAAAACACTGGATTTAGGCGACATTGCCGCCTACGCCCTCAACCGCCTACCGCCCCTCTACGCCACCACCGAAGAGGGGGCCAATTTCCAGCGCGAGTCGGCCCGGGGTGAGTTATCTGACCTGATCGCCAACCAGGTACAGCAGGCCATTGCCCGCAACGTTGACCAGCCCGACTTCTACCCCGAACGTCAGATTATTCAAAAGAAAACGAGCGATAACGTGCTCAGCCAGGTGAGTTCGCTGCTGCAAGACCACGCCCATAAGTTTGAGCCCGCTGCCAAGGCTTAGAGCTTGTCTAAGCTAAGATTCGCTGAACCAGGGCAGTGATCGCTGCCCTGGTTTTGTCTATGGCAGGGCTATTTCATTCTAAGAATGCTCTTGAGCGTATCTAGGCCAAAAGTCACCCATGACCTTTACTGATCTCCGTATAGCTCAGTAAAGGCGACAAAATTGGCCCGATACGAGGAAGTATCCTAGGAGTGTTGTTCTAGCCATGCAGGTAAAAGACCTAACTCCGGCAGAATGGCCCTGGCCACTGTTGCTAGATGCCGATCCGTCCCGAGAGCTGATCAATGGCTACATTCATCAATCTATGGTGATGGGATTGATGGATGAGGATGCCATGATCGCTCCTAATGGCCAGTCTTTACCCATCGCTGTGGTAGTGCTGCTCCAGCGAGATCAGCAGGTGGTAGAGGTGATGAATATTGCTGTTGCCCCCAGCCACCAGGGTAAGAAGCTGGGGAAATTACTGCTGGCGGCTGCCATTGAGCGATCACGCCAGCAGGGCAACCAGCGCATGATCTTAGGCACTGGCAACTCTAGCATCGCTCAGCTGGCGTTTTACCAAAAAATGGGCTTTCGGCTAGAGGCTATTGATCGCGACTACTTTGTGCGCACCTACCCAGAGCCAATTTTTGAAAACGGCATCTGGTGCCGCGATCGCGTTCTGCTCTCCCGAGATTTGTAGCGGCGACTTGTATGAAACAGGTTCAGGTTCACTCTCCTAACCCCCAGTGGCCTCAAGATTTTGAGGCAGAGGCCGCCCAGATTGCCCTAGCCCTGGGCGATAATGTGGCGCACATTCACCACATTGGCAGCACCTCCATTCCCAACATTTACGCCAAGCCCGTCATCGACATGCTGGTGGAGGTCACCGACATCGACCAGGTTGATGCCTGTGACGGCGCGATGGTGGCCCTAGGCTATACCGCGATGGGCGAGTATGGCCTGCCGGGGCGGCGCTATTTTCGTAAAGATAACGACGAAGGGGTGAGAACCCACCATGTCCATACGTTTCAGCTGGGGTCGTCAGAGGTGGTGCGCCACCTGGCCTTTCGCGATTTTATGCGAGCCAACCCCGACTGCGCGCAGCAGTACAGCGACCTGAAGCGCGCCCTGGCGGCTCAGCACCCCAACGACATCGATGGCTATATGGACGGCAAAGACGAGTTTGTGAAAGCTATGGAACAGCGGGCCATAGAAGAACTAGCCACGGAAAAACGGGCCATAGAGAAACGGGCGCTGAGCTAAACTCCCTACCGCTGAAGGCAGGCGATTACGGCTGCCCTAGGGGAGATTGACCAAAGTGGCGTAGTAGATCGGCGGGGTCGTCATAGATGGCGATCGCCCTCGCCAGGTCCTGATCGCTAAAACCACCGCAGCGCACGGCAATCACCCCCACCCCAGCCTTGCCCGCCGCTTCGATGTCGTAGGGGGTATCGGCCAGCATGACGACCCGATCTGGATCTAACTGAGCCGTTTGCAGAGCGGCTTCGACAATGTCGGGAGCGGGTTTAGAATTTTCGGCGTCGCTGGAGGTGGTGGCTTCGGGCAGCAGACCTTCGACGTCAGCAATTTTGAGCATGGCCTCCAGTTCTTCAGGGCTGGCGGAGGTGGCAATGACCAAATGCAGGCCCGCCTCTCGCATTTTTTGCACCAGAGATCGAGCACCGTTGGCAGGCTGAATGTGGGGCACGTAGTCCCTCATGACGAGTTCTTTGCGGTAGCTAGAGATCGCCTTACCGGGGTCTGTTTCTTTATCTAGCTCAGGAAAGAGCTTGGGGATGAGCTGATCGCCGCCCATGCCCATCAGCGATCGCACCTGGTCAAACGCTACCTCATAGCCCTGGCTGGCAAAGGCCTCAACCCAGGAATGGGCATGGGCATCGTTGCTTAAGACCAGCGTGCCATCTATATCTACAATGACGCCGTCGAGGACCATAACTACTCCTGTCAATTGTGGGGTGATGTCATCCTGGCAGAATTTTTGCCGAGGGCCATCTTCCGAGAGAGGAGTGTATCCAGCGACAAGTCAAGGGACTATATCTACTTTATGAAGCCTCAGGATGAAGCCTCAGGATGAAGCCTCAGGAGGTTTGAAGAGAGTCAAACCATTGCTTTTGCTCAGCGATGGAGTAGACAAAGGTGCCGCGATGGGTAGTCGCCCCCGCCGATAATGCCTCCACCTTGTCATTTATTTCAATGGAATACTCTTAGCGCTAGCCATACCTCTGCATCGCCAGTCGAGCCGCCCCGGCGATACCCGCCTGGTTGCCCAACTCCGCCACCAACACCTGCATGCCCTCGCGGGAGCTGGGCAGCACACGGGTCTCTAGCTCCGCCAGGGCTGTGGGCAAAAACAGATCCGCCGCCGCGCTAATGCCGCCGCCGACAATCACCGCCTCGGGGGTGAGCACATAGACCAAGCTGGCGATGCCCGCCCCTAGCCAGCGACCGTAGGTTTGCCAGAAGGTGATCGCCTCTCCATCTCCCCCCTGGGCTTTGTTGTAGAGCGCCGCTGGGGTCAGCCCCGTCTCGCGCACAATCGCCTGCACCGAGCAGTGCTGCTCTAGCGAACCCTGGTTACCGCTGTTGCAGGGCGGCCCCTCGGGGTTGAGGGTGATCAGCCCCAGCTCTCCGGCGGTGCCCTGGCGACCGACAAACAGCCTGCCGTCGAGTACGATCGCGCCACCTACCCCTGTTCCCAGGGTGAGCACAATTAAATCGTTGTAGGCCCGACCTGCCCCCAGCCAGGCTTCCCCCAGACCGGCGCAGTTGGCGTCGTTGGCCACAGTGACGGGGCGACCTGTCTGCGCTTCGAGCCTGTCGGCGATGGGCACGTCATGCCACCCGGCTAGATTGATGGCGACGCGGGCAATGCGGCCCGCCGCGTCGGCGGGGCCGGGGGTGCCCACGCCAATGGCGACGGCTTCGCGGTCGGGGTCAAGGGCGGCGATCGCCGCCGCCATCGCCTCAATCACTGCGTCTGGGGTCGAGGGCTGAGGGGTCGGCACAGTAAGATCTTTCAGGCATTCGCCCGACTGGGTAAAGCGCCCTAGCTTGATGGCTGAGCCGCCCAAATCGACGCCGATCACCTGTTGTTCTGCCATCGCTGACCCCAGCCTTTTAAACAATATGCCAGCGCCATTGTCTCAGATTGAGAGAGCCAGGGGGCAACGTAACCGGCTGGCCATCGCTATATAATGATGCTTTCGCCACTAGACCTTTCCATCCACCCTGTTTTCTCAGAAGCAGCCAGCCTTTACCCAACACCATGCAGATTGCCGAGCGCATGAGGCCTCTCCAGGCCAACGTATTTGCCGATATGGATCGGGCCAAGGCCAAGGCCCGTGCAGCAGGCAGATCGATTGTAGATTTGTCTTTGGGATCGTCGGACTTGCCGACGCCGCCCCACGTGCTAGACGCGATCGCCGCGGCCCTGCCCGACCCGACCACCCACGGCTACTGCCTGTTTTCGGGCACCAAAGACTTTCGCGAGGCCGCTGCCCGCTGGTACACCGACAAATTTGGCGGCGCGGTCGACCCCGAGACCGAGGTGCTGCTGCTGATCGGCTCTCAAGAGGGCACCGCCCACCTGCCCCTGGCCATTCTCAACCCTGGCGACTTTGCCCTGCTGATGGACCCCGGCTACCCCTCCCACGCCGGGGGAGTCTACCTGGCCAACGGGCAGATTTACCCGATGCCCCTGCAAGCCGAAGACGGCTTTTTGCCCCGGTTTGAGGACATTCCGGCGGCGGTGCTGGATCAGTCGCGGCTGATGGTGCTGAGCTACCCCCACAACCCCACCACCGCCACGGCATCTCTAGAATTTTGGCAGGAGGCAGTGGCCTTTTGTCAGCGGCATAATCTGGTGCTAGCCCACGACTTTCCCTATGTGGATCTCACCTTCACCGGCCAGCCAGCGATCTCGGCCCTCCAGGCCGACCCCGAGAAAGCCTGCACGGTAGAATTTTTTACCATGTCAAAGTCTTACAACATGGGCGGCTTTCGGGTGGGTTATGCGATCGGCAACGCCGAAATCATCGCCGCCCTGCGCCAGGTCAAGGCCAATGTTGACTTTAACCAGTATCCGGGCATTCAGCGGGGAGCGATCGCCGCGCTGACCGGCCCCCAAGCCACCGTACACCATATGGTCGACACCTTTCGGCAGCGGCGCGATGCGGCGGTGCAGGCGCTGCACCGCATCGGCTGGGTGGTGCCGGTGCCCGAGGCCACCATGTATATCTGGGCTAAACTGCCCGACCCTTGGGCCGCTCGTTCTAAAGAATTTTGCCTGGGTTTGGTGGAGCAAACCGGAGTGGCCCTCGCTCCGGGCGTTGGCTTTGGCAAGGCGGGGGAGGGCTACGTCCGCATGGCCCTGGTGCACCCGCCAGACCTGCTAGAGCAGGCGATCACCCGCATCGCGGAGTTTCTGCACAGCGCTGGCTAAGGTAGTTCTAGCAGAATTAGATTGATTGCCGTCTCTGAGCCCGAACAGGTGCAGGTGCGCGAAAAAGCATCAGTAAAGTACCGATTAAAATTGAAGTAACTAAGCTAAGAATTGCATGACTTACCCGGATGTCATCCAGTACCGGGTTAAGCCATTAATTAGTATCCAGGGTGCAGCTCATTGAGTTATTAGGATTGCTCAAAGTCTCCGTGACGTCAGTCCTCTGATCAGGATCTAAGGCCATGGTGACATCTCCATCAAACGTCGCTGATGGTCGGATTCGCATTGTCGTCGTAGAAGACGATACCGCCAACCGACTGTTTTTTGCAGACTACCTTTCCTATTCTGGCTTCGCAGTACTGGCTCTGGCCCACGGTCTAGACCTAGACCATCACCTCAAGGAGTTTCGGCCTCACCTGCTGCTGCTTGACCTGGGCCTGCCCGAAGTTGACGGCTATGCCCTGCTCAAACAGCTGCGATCGTCGGCCATGTGGCAAGACTTGCCTGTGATTATTGTGTCGGGCTACGCCTTTGCCGAAGACCAGCAGCGTGCCCTGGCCCTCGGTGCCCAAAAATATCTGGTCAAGCCCATATCCTTACAGCAGCTCACCGAGGCCATCAACGCTGTTTTGCCCTAGACCGGCATGCGAACGATGACAAGTTGGGGGGTGCAAGGTTTACGGTTCAAGGCAGGCCGTAAACCGTAAACCGTAAACCGTAAACCTTGTACCCTAAACGCCCCCGTCACCATCAGCCGGTTTAAATTCTCGGGTGAGCGGCTGTAGAGAGGTGTCTTAGGATCGGCTATCTTCCCCTGAACCCGATCGCTGCTCGACCAAAAACTGCTCCACGTCTCGACTGAGGCTTTGCACGGCATCGCCCACGTCGACGATAGTGTGCTCTAGCTGAGACGACACCGCCATAGCAGACTGGAGTCGATTCAAAATATCCTTGATTTGCTCTCGATAACGTACTTCAAACTCTTCTACATCCATATAATTTCAGGGCCTCACAGAGTAACGATTCAGGAATGGTGTGACAATAGATACATTGTACTAGAAGTGGATTTCTGAAAATAGAGCAATAAAGCCTGATTTTTCCTAGGGAGCAAGCCGATGGGATATCAATTTGACAGTCTTTCGGTCGTATCAAATATATAAGCTGACTCTGTGTAAATACTTATTCTGTCGCCATGGTCGGGCTATAGCCGCGGCAGAACTGCTCTGGGTAGGCTCAGTTGCTGTGGCCAAGTTCTATGCCCAACCGCTAGAGCGTCGGTACAGTATGGTTAAAAACTCGGTTTCTTCATCGCAGACTAACGGCAGGGCTTGCGTTCTAGCCCAGAAACCGGGTTTCTGTACTGGCGTTCTAGACCAAACTCACAGAACAGCGTTTAGGTCAGATTCTTAGGAGAGATTCGTAGGGCAGTACGCCGTCTGGTTCACCGTTGGCAGCGGTGTCGGGTCGTCTCTGATGCCGCTATGTACAGCTTTTCTAAGCGCCCAGCCGTAGCAGTGGTGACAACACCATCCCTAGGGGCGACCTATAGTGCCGTTGTCTCTGAGTTTGGTTGTGTTGTCAGACCCTGCCATCAAATGCGTTGTCTCAGGCTCTCATCCTAGGAGCGGCCTAGGGCAGATTGCTCAGCCTTCAGGGGCAACAATGTTGCTACCAAGAGCCTTAACCCAATGCGAAAGCTCAGCCTCCTCACCCCTCTAGCCGCCGTGGTCAGTGTCGCGATCGCCGCGCCGCCCGCCGCCGCCGAGATGTTTGAACTGCAAGAGGCCACGATCGCCGATGTGCAAGCGGCGTTTGCCGCTAGCAGGTTGACCTCAGCAGAGCTAGTGCAGCTCTATCTCAACCGCATTGACGCCTACGAGGCCCAGGGGCCAGCCATCAATGCCCTGATTACGGTAAACCCAGAGGCCCTGACCCAGGCAGCCGCGATGGATGCGGCCCGAGCGGCGGGCGAACTGATGGGGCCACTCCACGGCATTCCGATCATTCTCAAAGACAACTACGACACCGCCGATCTGCCGACTACTGCTGGCTCCGCCGTGTTGGCCGGTTCTATACCCCCCAGCAATGGGTTTGTAGTGCAGCGGCTGCTGGAGGCCGGGGCCATTGTTTTGGCCAAGGCCAATATGAGCGAGTTTGCCCTGTCCTACGGGCGTTTGGGCTATAGCTCTCGCGGCGGGCTCACCCTAAACCCCTACAACTTGAACCGCGATGCCTCGGGGTCGAGCAGCGGTACGGCGGCGGCGATCGCCGCTAATTTTGCCCTGTTTGGCACCGGCACCGACACGGCGGGGTCGGTGCGTGGCCCTGCGGCGGTGACTGGCCTAGTCGGCATTAAGCCCACCCTGGGGCTGGTCAGCCGCCAGGGCATTGTGCCATTGACGCTGTCGTTTGATGTGGCTGGCCCCATGGCCCGCACCGTGACCGATGCCGCTATTGCCCTGGGCGTTATGGCAGCCCCCGATGCCGCCGATCCAAGAACCCTAAAATCTGGAGAAGACATTCCCGACTACACTCAGTTTTTAGATGCGACGGCCCTAGCTGGTCGCCGCATCGGCATTGCCCGAGACTTTATGGGCGGCAACCCGGAGGTCGATGGGCTGACCGAAGCGGCGATCGCCCAGCTAGAAGCCCTCGGGGCCACCGTTGTCGATGTGACCTTTCCCGAAGACCTGCTGTCGCCCTGGCAATACATGGCCGCCGCCGTCACCAACGAGTTTAAACCTCAAATTGAGGCCTACCTGGCCACCCTATCGCCCGGGTTGCCCACCTCGCTGGCCAGGCTGATCGAGAGCAGCCAATCTCCCGAGATTGCCAACTCAGCCACCCCGATCAACCCAGCCCGCCTAGAGGGGCTAGAGGAAGCGCTGGCCAGTCAAGGATTGGCCGATACCGGCCTGCTCTACAGCTTGTCAAACCAAATCCCCGCCGTCCGGCAGGCCATTCAAGCTGTCTTGGCAGACTATGACGTCGAAGCGGTGGTTTACCCCACCATGGCCTGCCCCGCCAGCCCGATCTACACCCTCGAATCAGACCCCGACTACGTGTGCAATGTGGGCGACCCCTACACCGCTGGCTATTTGGCAAATATCTCTGGGTTCCCAGATATTACGGTGCCCATGGGCTTTACCGCCGCTGGGCTGCCGGTGGGGCTTTCATTTATGGCCGAAGCCTACAGTGAGCCCAAACTAATCGGCTACGCCTATGCCTACGAGCAAGCGACCAATTTTCGCCGACCGCCAGAGACCACCCCTGCCCTGCCTGGGGAGATGATGGTTCAGGAGTGATCGTTACAGCGTTATCCGTACCGGCAGCGGCGGCAGATCGATGCCGCCAACAGAACCTACCTCAGCGGGTTTACCGTTATCCTGGTTAGTACAAAGGTTTAGACGCGCAACCTGTGAGTTCTACGGTTCAGCCCAATACCCTGGTTAACGACCCCGATCGCCTAGAGGCGCGGCTCAAAGAGATCCCCAAGGAACCGGGGGTCTACTTTATGAAGGACAGCCGCGACCAGACCCTCTACATCGGCAAGTCAAAATGCCTGCGAACGCGGGTCAGGTCGTACTTTCGTGACTTCCACGGCCACATGCCGCGCATTGCCATGATGGTGATGCAGATCGTCGAGATCGAGATCATCGTCACCGACACCGAGGCCGAAGCCCTGGCCCTAGAGGCCAACCTAATTAAGCAGAACCAGCCCCACTTCAACGTGCTGCTGAAGGATGACAAGAAGTATCCCTACCTCTGCGTCACCTGGTCAGAAGACTACCCCCGGATTTTCATCACTCGCAAGCGGCGCAAGAGCCTCAAAGATCGCTACTACGGCCCCTACGTCGATGTGGGTCTGCTGCGCAGCACCCTGCACCTGGTGAAGCGAATTTTCCCGCTGCGGCAGCGGCCCCAGCCGGTGCACCGCGATCGCCCCTGCCTCAACTACGACATTGGCCGCTGCCCTGGCGTCTGCCAGCAGCTGATTACCCCGGGGGACTACCACAAGACCCTCCAGCGAGTCGTCATGGTGTTCCAGGGCCGCACCACCGAGCTGGTAGACATTCTCACTGCCCAGATGGAGCGGGCCGCCGAAGACCTCAAGTTTGAGCTGGCCGCCCGCCTGCGCGACCAGATTCGCGGGCTAGATCGACTGTGCGCCGACCAGAAGGTGGCCCTGCCCGATGACACGGTGTCGCGGGATGCGATCGCCCTGGCCGCCGACGAAAAACACGCCTGCGTGCAAATCTTTCAGGTGCGGGCCGGTCGCCTGGTGGGCCGCCTGGGCTTTACCGCCGATGCCGAGTCGGGCACGCCGGGGGCGATTCTCCAGCGGGTGCTCGAAGACCACTATCAAACCGTGGAAGCGGTGGAAATTCCGGCGGTGATTCTCGCTCAGCACGAGCTGCCCGAGGGCGACATGCTGGCCCAGTACCTGACCCAGCGGCGGAGCCGCAAGGTCTCAGTTGAGGTGCCCCAGCGCCAGACCAA
Source organism: Nodosilinea sp. CTOTU7353 (assembly GCA_036782635.1). Classification (GTDB taxonomy): domain Bacteria; phylum Cyanobacteriota; class Cyanobacteriia; order Phormidesmidales; family Phormidesmidaceae; genus Nodosilinea. The sequence continues at coordinate 4,759 of DAIPYU010000022.1, read as the reverse complement.
GGCCGACCTGATCGACATGGTCGAGCGCAATGCCCAGTACGAACTGGCCCGCACCCAGGCCGCCGCCGACCGCAACATTCAGGCCCTGCAAGACCTGGCGGTGACCCTCGATTTACCCGACCTGCCCAAGCGCATCGAAGGCTACGATATTTCCCACATTCAAGGCTCCGACGCCGTCGCTTCCCAGGTGGTGTTTGTCGATGGCATGGCCGCCAAGCAGCACTACCGCCACTACAAAATTAAGAATCCTGAGGTCAAACCGGGCCACTCCGACGACTTTGCCAGCATGGCCGAAGTGATTCGCCGCCGCTTTCGCCGCTACGCCACCGACCCCACCAAGCAGCGCCTGGGCAACCCCGACTGGCCCGACCTGGTGATGATCGACGGCGGCAAGGGCCAGCTCTCGGCGGTGGTGGCGGTGCTCAAAGACCTCAACCTGCTGCAAGACCTCAACGTGGTCAGCCTGGCCAAAAAGCGCGAGGAGATCTTCCTTCCGGGCGAATCAATCCCGCTACCTACCGAGGCCGACCAGCCCGGCGTGCAGCTGCTGCGTCGCCTGCGCGACGAGGCCCACCGCTTCGCCATTAGCTTTCACCGCAAGAAGCGAACGGACCGGATGCGGCGATCGCGCCTTTCCGAGATCCCTGGCCTCGGCCAGCACCGCCAGAAGGAATTGCTGGCCGCCTTTCGCTCCATCGACTACATCCGCGAGGCCAGCCCCGAGCAGCTGGCCACCGTCCCCGGTATTGGCCCCCAGCTGGCCCAGCAGATTTACGAGTACTTCCACCCCCAGGCGGAGGAAGTTGGTGAGTGGGTGAGTGGAGGGGTGGAGGGGTAGAGGGGTGGTGGGGTGGTGGGGTGGTGGGGCCTTGCCCTATCGTTATGTGCCCGGCGGGAACTGCTTACACTAGAACCAGTCCTAATAACTTTATTCACCCTATGATCGTCGATGCCAACCTACTAGAGCTGCTGTTTAGCGGTGCCAACCTCTTCGTGCTGCCCTTTTGGACGCTGATGGTGCTGGTGCCCAACACCAAACTCACCCGCACCGTCATGGGGTCGCTGTTGCCCTTCGCGGCCCTGGCGGGGCTGTACCTGTTTCTGTTTGTCACCAGTTTTAGCAACGTCGAAGGCATCGAAGCCCTCTCTGACCCCAACCTCAGCCTGAGCGATCTGGCGGCTGTCTTTGCCCAGCCCCACGTCACCGCCACCGGCTGGGTACATTTCCTGGCCTTCGACCTCTTCGTGGGCCGCTGGATCTACTGGCAGGGTCAGGAGAGCGGCGTCTTCACCCGCCATTCCCTGGCCCTGTGCCTGTTTGCTGGCCCCCTGGGGCTGCTGTCGCACCTGTTTACGGATGCGGTGTGGCAGCGATTTTCTAGTAAGACGGTTGAGGAGGTTGTGAGTGGGTAGGTGGGTAGGTGGGTAGGTATGGCCACCCACTCACCTACATCACTCACTCACCTACATCACTCACTCCCCCTAGTCCCCAAAGGGTGGTACAACTATGCCAATGTTGGCCAAATAATATAAAGCGCAATGAATTTTTTGGTGTCGTGGTTTGGTAATCGAAATCGTCCCTGGGCACGTCAGCCCTGGCGGCGGGTGGCTCAGTTTGTCGGGCTGTTTGGTCTGGTGTTTGCGATCGCACTAGGCTGCACCCCCAATGACCAGACCGCCACCGATACCCCAGGGGCAGCGGCGGATGGCCGCATTACCATTGGCACCACGCTGACGGCGCGCACCCTCGACCCCGCCGACGCCTACGAGACTTTCCCCGGCATTTTGCTTTACAACTTGGGCGATCGCCTCTACACCTACGAGCCGGGCACCACCAACCTGGTGCCCCAGCTGGCCACCGCCATGCCGACGGTCAGCGACGATAGCCTCACCTACACCATTCCCCTGCGGGACGATGTCACCCTCCATGACGGCACCCCCTTTAACGCCGAGGTGATGGCCTTTTCCATTCAGCGGTTTATGGAAAACGGCGGCCGCCCCGCCTACCTGCTGTCTGAGAAAATTGCCAGCGCTGAGGCCACGGCTGAGCATGAGCTGACCTTGACCCTCAGCGCCCCCTTTGCCGCCTTTCCCGCCCTGCTGAGCTTTTCGGGGGTGACGCCGGTTTCGCCTGAGATCTACGAGATCGGCTCCGGCAGCTTTAGCCCCGACAGCTTTGTGGGCAGCGGCCCCTACCAGCTAGCCGCCTTCACCAGCGACTCGATCAAGCTCGACCCCAACCCCGACTACTGGGGCGAGGCCCCGGCCAACGCGGGCATTGACATTCAAATTTTCACCAGCGCCGCCAACCTCTACAACACCTTTAGAACCGGCGGCCTCGACGTGGCCTACCAAACCCTCGACCCCGAACAGGTCACCGCCCTGGAGCGCGAGGAAAGCTCCGGTGGCTGGGAGGTGATCGAGGCAGGCACCAACGTGATCAACTACATGTCGCTCAACCAGACCATCGATCCCCTAGACGATGTGCGGGTGCGTCAGGCGATCGCAGCCATGGTTGATCGCCCCCTGATCAACGAGCGCGTCTTTCAGGGCCAGGCCGAGCCGCTCTACAGCCTGATCCCCGCCAGCTTCGACGTGGCTGAGCCGGTGTTCAAGGAAACCTACGGCGACGGCAACTTTGACCAGGCCCGCGACCTGCTCACCGAGGCCGGGTTTTCTGAAACCAACCCCTTGACCGTCGAGATCTGGTACCCCTCCGCCTCGACCCCCCGCAGCATCGTCGCCAACACCCTCAAAGAATCCGTCGAAGCCGCCCTGCCTGGCCTAGTCACCGTCAACGTGCAAAACACCGAAGGGGCCACCCTCTGGGAAAACGTGGGTAAGGGGGTCTATCCCATCATTCTCTCCAACTGGTACCCCGACTACTACGACCCCGACACCTTCATTCAGCCCTTTTTAGGATGCGAAACCGGCAGCGGCACCACCTGCGAAGCCGGGGCATCCCAGGCCAACGGCTCGTTTTACTACAGCCCTGAGGCCAACGACCTGATCGCCCAGCAGCGGGCTGAACAAGACCCCGCCACCCGCCAAGCACTGATTGAGGAACTTCAGCAGATCATGGTCGACGACGTTCCCTACATTCCCCTGTGGCAAAACAAAGACTATGTCTTTGCCCAGGGCGACATCAATGGCGTATCGATCGAGCCGACCCAGCAGTTTTTGCTCTGGCAGATCAGTCGTGGATAGTCTTGCTGCCGGGGTTTTATAGTTGAGAGATGGCCTTACTCAGCCCCAGGTATCTTGGTATGGATATTGCAGCTACGCTCAGCGAAATCAAATCCCTCAGCCTAGAGGACCGAATCCACCTAGTGCAGGCCATTTGGGATAGCATTGCCGCTGAGCAAGTCCATCTCGATTTAACCGACGATCAGAAACAAGAGCTAGATCGTCGAATCGATGCCTACGACACCGATCCCCAAAATGTTTTGACCTGGGAGGAGGTGAAAGCAGCGATTAGAGAAGAGGCATGAACTACGCTCTGGTTTTTCGCCCAGAAGTCAGTGGAGAGTTGCGCGAGGCCCATCGCTGGGACGAAAGCCAAAGGTCAGGGCTAGGGGATGAGTTTCTAGATTGCGTTAACGATACGCTAGGCCGTATTGCCCTGATGCCAGCAGCCTATGCTTTGGTCTATCGAGACGTTCACCGCGCCTTAATACAACGGTTTCCATACGCTGGTTGCTATCGTGTTGTGTCAAGTCGAGTGATTGTCACAGCTGTTTTCCACAGCCGACGCGATCCAAAATCCTGGCAAATCCGCAACTAATTTCCTTGCTCTTTCCACCTTCCTCATCTCATCTCCATGTCTTCCCGCTCCGCTGCTCTGCGCTACTACATCTTCACGCGGCTGCTGCTGGCCCCGCTGATGATTTTTACCATCACCACGGTGGTGTTTTTGCTGCTGCGCTCTACACCGGGCGACCCGGTAGATGCCCTATTGGGGGCGCGGGCTCCGGCGGCGGCCAAGGACGCGCTGAGGGTACAACTCGGCCTCGATCAGCCCTTGTTTATCCAATATTTGGCCTATCTGGGCAACCTGCTGCGGCTCGACCTGGGCACCTCCCTGGCCACTCGGGGGCAAACGGTGTGGCAAATTATTCAAGCCCACTTTCCAGCCACGGTGGAGCTGACGGTGTGCGGCATGATTGTGGCCACGGTGGTGGGGGTGGGGGTCGGTGCCCTGGCGGCCTCGCGGCCTAACTCACCGCTCGATGCTGGGGGGCGGCTGTTTGGCATCATCACCTACGCCATTCCGATGTACTGGTTTGGCATGATTTTACAGCTGATTTTTGCGGTGCAGCTGCGCTGGTTTCCGATTGGCACCCGCTACCCGCTGCGGGCCACGCCCCCGGCGGGGCCGACCGGGCTATACCTACTCGACAGCCTGCTGTCGCTAGATTTTGGGGCCTTTGCAACCACCCTTTACCACCTGGCGCTGCCCAGCCTCACCCTGGGCATTTTGATCAGCGGCGTGTTTGAGCGCATGGTGCGGGTCAACCTCAAACAAACCCTGGCGGCCGACTATGTGGAGGCAGCGCGGGCGCGGGGCATTCCCGAGCGGCGGATTGTCCTGGTGCACGCCCTGAAGAATGCCATGATTCCGGTGATTACGATTTTGGGGCTGACCTTTGCCGCCATGCTGGGGGGCGCGGTGTTGACGGAGGTGACGTTTTCTTGGCCGGGGCTGGCCAACCGGCTCTACGAGGCGATTTCCCAGCGCGACTACCCGGTGGTGCAGGGG